>NZ_JACFSZ010000014.1 GCF_014805525.1 Rhabdothermincola sediminis
TCCGGATGCGCCTCCGACAACACCTTCGTGATCGCCGCCGTCAACGTCGTCTTCCCATGATCAATATGACCCATCGTGCCCACGTTCGCATGCGGCTTCGTCCGCTCGAACTTCTCTCGTGCCATGATGGTGCTCTCCTGAACGTCGTTGTCGGATGAGGTCGGTGGCGGCGGTCGGACTCGAACCGACGACCCCTCGATTATGAGCCGAGTGCTCTCACCTGCTGAGCTACGCCGCCACTGGTCGGCGCCGGACGGTCCGCGACCAGGACCGAGCGACCAGCCAGCGAGCCCCCTGTCAGAATCGAACTGACGACCTTTTCCTTACCATGGAAACGCTCTGCCGACTGAGCTAAGGGGGCGAGTCGCCACCGGAGCCCTGGCACGAGGCGCAGGGGCACCGGCAACGGGCGGGCCATCTTGCCACGGGAGACCGCCGAGACCCAACCCGGAACCCCGGCCGAGCTCGGTCTGTCCCACCCCGGCCCCTGCCCGCCCGGCCCGCTGCCTCGCCGAGGAGCCACCCGTGCCCGCTCTGGGGTGCCGGACCCGGTCCGGATGACCCAGACCCTTGAGCCTTTTGACTCAAGTCCTCGGCGGGGTGCGTCGATCCAGAGAAGGTGCACATCGAACGGCTGACCATCGAGGCCGGGGACGACACGTTCTCCCTGGACCTCCACCCGTCCTTCACGGTCATCGCCGGCGTGGGGCCGGCCGAGCGCCGTGGCCTGGTGGGCGAGATGCTCGGGGCCCTCGGGAGCGGCCGGGCGGGAGTCCACCTCGAACTGCGGGCCGACTCCGGCACCCGGTACGGGTTGCTGCGCCCGGTCGACGGCCCGGCCCGGGTCATCAGCCTCGCGAGGGGCATCGACGTGACGGACTCCTTCCGCGCCGAGGACGGTCAGGTCGACCTGCTCGCCCGCTCGGGATTGAGCGGACGTTCGGCCAAGAAGCTGCTGCGCCTGACCGAGAACGATCTCACCACCCGCTCACAGTTCGAGCAGAACATCCTGACGCTGGCTCACGTCGACCAGGGTCGCCTCTGGGACGTCGCCCGCAAGGTGACCGAACGGGATCAGGAGGTGGCAGAAGCGGCGGCCGCGATCGGCTCGGACCCCGAGGACGCACCGATCATCCAGGAGATCGAACGCCGCCATGCCGCGTTCGAGGAGGCGGAGGAGGCACACGACCGGGTGCGGCGGATCTCCCTGCTCGTGGGAGCCAACGCCGCGGTCGCGATCGTGCCCCTCGGCGGCATCTTCGGGCTGGCCGGAGCAGCCCCCGCGCTGGCCATCGCCCTGGCGATGACGGTGTACTCGGCGGTGTACTGGCGGCGCATGGAAGCTGCCCGCCGCCATGAGCAGGAAGCGCTCGACGCGGCAGGGGCGCAGTCTTACCTGACCTTCCAGATCAACAAGGTGAACGGCCTCTTGGCCGACGATCACCAGCGACGCCAGCTGATGCGGGCCGCCGAGTACCACCGGTCTGCGCTGACCGAATGGCAGCTGCTGGCAGGCGACATCCCCGTCGACTGGGCACTCGATCACCGCGCCGAGATCCGCGAGGCCGCGAACCGGCTGCGGAGCACGGTCGAGGTACGCAACCCGATGGCGGTTCGTCTCTCCCCCGAGGAGGAGACCGCGGCCGATCTGGCCCATGCCCTGCTACACCGGCTCAACCATCTCCGGACGCTCGGCGGGGGTGAGAGCTACCCGCTCTTCCTCGACGAGCCGTTCCCGCAGGTCGAGGACTCCGTGAAGGGTGAGCTCCTGGAGCTGCTCATGAAGGCATCGCGCCATCAGCAGGTGATCTTCCTCACCGAGGACGAGCACGTCGCGAGTTGGGCCCGCCTCGAGGCGATGACCGGGGGGCTGTCGATCATCGAGCCGAGAGGCAGCGAGCAGCCCGCCGGTGGTGACGAGCCGAGGTCGTCGAAGCATGTCGCGGCCTGAGTGTCGCCGCCGGTAGCGTCTGAGAGGTGGAGATCCGCCTCGCCGAACCCGCCGACGCCGAGGCCATCCGCCGCATCTACAACCACGAGGTGACCTCCTCGACGGTCACGTTCGATCTCGTGCCCCGTACGCTCGACGAGCAGCTCGAGTGGCTCGAAGCCCGTTCGGGCGCGCACGCCGTGCTCGTGGCCGCCGACGACGGGGAGGTGGTCGGGTTCGCGTCCCTCTCGCCCTACCGTGACCGACCAGCCTACAGCACCACGGTGGAGGACTCCGTCTACGTGGCGACCCAGGCCCGTGGCCGGGGGGTGGGGCGGATGCTCCTCGAGGAGTTGGTGAAGCTGGCCACGCAGCACGGCTTCCACACGATCATGGCCCGCATCGTCGGCGGCCACGAAGCGTCCATCGCGCTTCACCGGTCGGTGGGGTTCGAGGTCGTCGGGACCGAGCGCGAGGTGGGCCGGAAGTTCGGTCGTTGGCTCGACGTGGTGGTCATGCAGCGGCTCCTGTAACCAGCCGGTCCGCCGGTTCCCCGGTCCGGAATTCCGCGGCGAAGGTGGGAGGCGGTATCGTCGGACGTCCTGGGTCGGTGCCCGAGCGGCCAAAGGGAACGGGCTGTAAACCCGTCGGCTCTGCCTACGGTGGTTCGAATCCACCCCGGCCCACTTCAGCGTCTCCGACACGTCATCGGCACGCTCCCGGTCCGGAGGCCGGTTCGGGTGGACGAGCAGGGTTGGCTAGCGTTTCGGGCATGCCGAGCTTCGATGTCGTTTCCCAGGTCGACGCGCAGGAGGTCCGCAACGCCGTCGACCAGGCCGCACGGGAAGTGGGCACCCGCTTCGACTTCAAGGGCACCGACTCCTCCATCGAGCTCAACGGGCTGGAGATCGTCATGAGGTCCATCACCGAGGACCGGCTGAACGCGCTGCGCCAGGTGCTGGAGGAGAAGCTGGTCAAGCGCAAGGTCTCCCTGAAGGCGCTGTCCTACGGCAAGGTGGAGGACGCGGCGGGGGGAACGGTCCGGCAGGTCGCCACCCTCACTGCCGGCATCTCGTCTGACAAGGCCAAGCAGATCAACACGTTCATCAAGAACCTGGGCCTGAAGGGCCTCCAGTCCCAGACCCAGGGGGACCAGATCCGGGTCACCGGCAAGAAGCGGGATGACCTTCAGAGCGTGATCGCCTCCCTGCGCGAGGCCGACCTCGGCATCCCGCTGCAGTTCGAGAACTTCCGCGACTAGCGCCGAGCCGCATCCCACTCCTCAGTCGTAGTAACCAGAGTGGATGTAGATGCAAGGGACGCCTTCCTGGTGGAACATGTGGACGTTGCGCCGATCGTCCTCGAACGCGAGCCGGAGGTCGAACCCGTACCGTCGCAGCTCCCCGACGCTGCGCCGCTTGAAGTCGCGAGACGCGCCATAGTCGCCGAAGTCCCGCATCACGAGCAGGTCCCAGCGCAGCTCGTAGCGGCTCAACCACGCCAGCGTGTTCGGCTGAACCCGGATCGGTCGCGCCGTCAGGAGCACGATCCGGTAGGAGTCCTCGATGACGTCGAGCAACCGCGCCACCTCGTCGATGAGCGGGTCGTCACCGCAGGCCTCGAAGAAGGACTCCCAGTCCCGGTAGGGCCACTCCAGGAAGTGTTGGCGGCCAGCGGCGTCGGAGAGCACCCCGTCGAGGTCGAACACCACCGCGGGCGCCGGCTCGACCGGCCCAGTGCGCCACCTCCAGTTGTCGGGCTCACGGAAGGTCGCCACCGGCGAGGTCAGTCCTCCTGTGGTGCCTCGAGCGCACGCTGGCGGATCTCCTCGACCACCGACGCGTCCGCCAGCGTCGTGGTGTCGCCGAGCTGGCGTCCTTCCGCCACATCGCGCAGCAGGCGGCGCATGATCTTGCCCGAGCGGGTCTTGGGGAGGTCGGGGACCACCACCACGGTGCGAGGACGAGCGGTGGGCCCGATCTTCACCGCCACGTGCTGGCGGATCTCCTCCACGAGCTCGGGGGTGGGTTCGAACCGCTGCTTCAAGATGACGTAACCGATGATCGCCTGGCCCGTCGTGGGATCCGACGCCCCCACGACCGCCGCCTCCGCGACCGCTTCATGGTCGACGAGCGCGGATTCGACCTCGGTGGTGGAGACCCGGTGCCCCGAGACGTTCATGACGTCGTCGACGCGGCCGAGCAACCACAGGTAGCCGTCGTCGTCGATCTTGCAGCCGTCGCCCGCGAAGTACCGGCCCGGGAACCGGGACCAGTAGGTCTCCCGGTACCGGTCGGGGTCACCCCAGATGCCCCGCAACATCGCCGGCCACGGCCGCGTGAGCGTGAGGTAGCCGCCCCCCCGCTCCACCGGCCGGCCATGATCGTCCACGACCTCCACGCCGATGCCGGGGAAGGCGAAGGTGGCGGAGCCGGGCTTGAGCGTGGTGACTCCCGGCAGCGGCGTGATCATGTGCGCCCCCGTCTCGGTCTGCCACCAGGTGTCGACGATCGGGCAGCGTTCACCCCCGATGTAGCGGTAGTACCACATCCAGGCCTCGGGATTGATGGGCTCACCCACCGTGCCGAGGAGGCGGAGGCTCGAAAGGTCGTGCTTCTCGGGCTCCTCGTGGCCCCACTTCATGAACATCCGGATGGCCGTCGGCGCCGTGTACAGCTGGGTCACGCCGTACTTCTCGACGATCGCCCACAAGCGATCGCGTCCTGGTGTGTCAGGGGTGCCCTCGTAGATGACCGACGTGGCGCCGTTGGTCAGGGGCCCGTAGACGATGTAGCTGTGTCCCGTCACCCAGCCGATGTCCGCCGCGCACCAGTAGACGTCGTCGTCGGGATGCAGATCGAACACCACCTTGTGGGTGTAGGCCACCTGGGCCAGGTACCCACCGGTGGTGTGCATGATCCCCTTGGGCTTGGCGGTGGTGCCCGAGGTGTAGAGGAGGTAGAGGAGGGCCTCCGAGTCCATCTTCACCGGCGGGCAATCCGCAGATGCCTCGGCCATGAGATCGTGGTACCAGTGGTCACGGCCCTCGACCATCGAGACATCGTTCTCGGTGCGACGCACGACGACCACGTGCTCGACGGACGGCGTGCTGGCGATCGCGGCGTCGACGTTCGGCTTGAGCGCCGAGACCGTCCCGCGGCGGAACCCACCATCCGCGGTGACGATGAGCTTGGCTTCGGCGTCGTTGACCCGGTCGATGATCGAATCCGGTGAGAAGCCGCCGAAGATGACCGAGTGCGCCGCGCCGATGCGCGTGCAGGCGAGCATCGCCACGGGAAGCTCCGGGATCATCGGCATGTAGATGGCGACACGATCACCTTGTTGGACACCGAGCGACTTCAGCACGTTCGCGAACCGGCAGACCTCCTCCAGCAGCTCGGCGTAGGTGATCGTCCGGGTGTCACCCGGCTCCCCTTCCCAGTAGTAGGCGACCTTGCCCCCACGCCCCGCCTCCACATGGCGGTCGAGGCAGTTGTAGGAGACGTTGAGGGTTCCGCCGACGAACCACTTGGCGAACGGCAGGTCCCACTCGAGGACGGTGTGGAAGTCGTCGTACCAGGTGAGCGTCTCACGTGCCCGGCGAGCCCAGAACGCCTCGAAGTCGGCCTCGGCTTCGGCGTAGATCGAGTCGTCCGCGACGACGGCCCTGGCGACGAACTCGGGTGGCGGTGGGAACGTGCGGTTCTCGCGCAGGTAGTCCTCGATCGTCGGCTCGCCCATCGGCAAGGCCCCCCGTCTCTGCTCCACGACAACGACGGAATCGAGCCTAGTGTCCGGTCGGGGATCGAGCCGCCCAGCGGGCGGTCGAGCGGAGGGCCAGCAGGCTCACACCTACCCGCATGTCGACCCCGTCGCCGACGCAGCACCCGACACAGGTTGGATGGCCCACGAGCCCGGTTTTCCGGCCCAGACGGCCATGATCCGCTCGGACTATTCACCCGGTCCCCGCCTCGTGCCGATGGATAGAGGACCGCGATCGAACAAGGAGATGCGATGCGGGCGCTCTCTCGGCGGCAGCCAGGGGGTCGCCGACGCGCTACACCCCTCAGCCGCCGCTTCACCTACCGCTACCTCATCGCGATCGCCGCCTTCGTCGCCATCGGCATCGCCGCCAAGGTCGGCGAGGACCGGGCGCTCGACCACCTCGAGACGAACTCGCAGCAGCTCGAGGCCGCCGCGGGTCAACCTGCCCGTCTCTACCGCATCCTGGACCTCGCCACCCGACTCGACGTGCAGGCCTTCGAGGACATGAGGACCGGTACGTCCTCCTCCAACATCAAGCTGCTGGTGAGCGAACTGGAGCAAGAGGTCGATGCTCTCCGGATCGTGGAGCGCGCGCTGTCGACCGGTGAGGCCGCTCCGGGGCTTCCCGCCGCGCCACCGAGCGCCGCGCTCGCAGAGCTGTACTTCGGCACCGACACCCGCCTCGATCAGCGGGTCCAGACCATCGCCAACGCAGGGCAGTTCGTCGCCGACAACGCTGCACCCACCGCGGAGGCGGCGACCGAGCGAGGACGGCAGATCGACCTGCTCCAGGAGTCGACCGCGCCCACCGCCACCGAGCTCGACAGGGCGGTCCGACTGTACGTGGCCCAGACGGAAGACATCATCGACCATCGGCGCAGCCAGAGCCGGCTCTTGATGATCGCAGGCGTCGGTGTTGTGGTCGCCGTCGTGCTGGCGCTCTTCCGGCCGATGGCCCGCTCCATTCACCTGGAGACCTCCCAGCTCGAGGAAGCGGAGCGGATCCATCGCGAGAACAACGAGCGCCAGAGCTTCAGGAACGACCTCGCCAAGGCGTTGGAGGTGACCGACACTCGGGCCGAGGTGCTCGCCGCGGTCGAGCGGGCCTTCGTGGCCGTGGTGCCCAACAACAAGGTGGAGCTCTTGCTCGCGGATGCCAGCCAGGCCCACCTGCGGCGAGCCAGCACCCATCCCCGATGCGGTGCCCCGCAGTGCCCGGTCGATTCGCCCAAGAGTTGCGCCGCGCTGCGCAACACGCAACGGATGGTCTACGAGAGCAGCCGCATGCTCAACGTCTGCCCCAAGTTGCCCGAGCACTCGCAGGCACCCTGCTCGGCGGTGTGCATCCCGGTCACCTTCGACGGGCAGGCGATGGGCGTGCTCCACGCGATCGGGCCCGACAACGAGCTGCCCACGCAGACACAGCTAGATCGCCTGACCGTCCTCGCTGCGGAGACCGGTGCGCGCCTCGGACATCTCCAGGTGATGGCGATGACCGAGCTCCAGGCCAACACCGACGGGTTGACCGGATTGCTCAACCGTCGAAGCCTCGAGGCCCGTGCCCGTGCCCTGCTCCTGGACGGGACGCCCTTCAGCATCGGCATGGCCGACCTCGACGACTTCAAGGAGCTCAACGACACCCATGGTCACGAGGCGGGCGACCGGGCACTGCGCCAGTTCGCGACCAGCCTGCGACGCCACCTCCGCCCGGATGACATCGCGGCGCGCTACGGAGGAGAGGAGTTCGTGGTGCTGCTGCCCGGCACCTCCATCACCGAGGCCGTCCAAGCCATCAATCGGGTGCAGGCGGCGATCGCCGAGGACCTCGATCGGTCGTCGACTGTCCCGTTCACCACGAGCTGGGGTCTCACGGATCACTCCGCGGGCCAGACCTTCGAAGAGATGCTCTCCGTGGCAGACTCTGCCCTCTATCGCGCCAAACGTGCCGGTAAGAACTGCATCGTCGTCGACGGTGTCGCCGCCCGAGCGGCGAGCAGGGTCGTGGACGATGCCTTGTCGTCGGTCCCGTCGCCGGGTGTGCCCACCGGCGACGGGACCGACGGCAACTCCGACGATCTCATCGAGCTGGATCTCGGCATCCTCCGTGACGGAGACGAATCGCCGCCGGAGCCCTTTGGCCGGCTGCCGTCCTGATCGTGGGCAGCAGCAGGTAGGTGCCGTGCGATCACGGCGGGCGCTTCCACTCCAAGACCTGGAAGCCCCCCAAGCCCGTGGGGTCGAGGAGGGCCTCAGCCTCCCGCACCCGACTGCGTGCTCGCAACGCCGCCAGGTCACCGATGTGAGCGCGCTGGTGCCACGTCCGGCGACCCTCCTCGACCAACTCATCGATGTCGTGGGCTCGGAGGAAGGCAGCCTGGTCACGAACGACCTCCGGTGGATGCACCTGGGCGAGCTGGTCGACCGCCACCTCGCAGGTCACGTCCTGCGACCCGAGTCGTTCCAGCGGTGGCCCACCTCGCTGGTGGCCCCGGAAGGTCCGGAGCCACGAGTCCTGGGAGCGGCGAGCGAGCGACGGGGTGTCCGAGGCGTAGTCGAGCACTACCACTCGGCCTCGCTCCACGAGCGTGAGGGCCTCACGCAACCACCTCGACGCCGCGAGCTGCAGCGGGATGCGCGCCCCGACGGGCGCCTCTGGTGCAAACCGCTCGCCGAGGCGCGCCAGCCGGGGCTCCGCCGGGATCAGCACCTCGACCAACCGTCCCTGTGGGTCGACCCCTACCCGGACCTCTGCCCAACGGTCCCGGCCTCGTTCGAGGAGCTTGAACGGGAGATTGTCGAGCAGCTCGTTGGCGATCACCACCCCTTCGATGCCCACGGCCGGCAGCTCGGCCAGAGAGATGAACACCGGTTCGAATCGTCCCTCGCCGCACGCTCCGACGGCCGCCCGTCCGGCGGGCGGCAAGGCGAGCTGCGGCACGGTGAGCTCGAGATGATCACCGTGGCGGGCGCGCAACGCCGCCGACCGCTCCACGAGAACGTAGGTCAGCGATGCCCCGCATCGGGGCGACGCAGCCCGGACGGCGATCGCCAGGGTCCCCACCCCGGCACCGGCATCCACCACCACGAAGGGATCGGGGCGACCGAGCTCCTCCCACCACCGGTCGAGTGCTTCGGCCACCACCGCGCCGAACAGCGGCCCGACCTCCGGGCTGGTGATGAAGTCCCCGCGCCGCCCGGCCAGGCCACCACTGGTGTAGAAGCCGTGATCAGGGTCGTAGAGGGCCAGCTCGATCACGTCGTCGAACGGGAGCGGGCCGTAACGGTCGATCCGCGCCCGCACCTCGCGCTCGACCGGCGAGGATGCGGGCATCCTGTCCATCGCTACGTCAGGTGCCGATCCCGAGCAGCGTGACGTTCTCGGTGAGCCGGGTGACGAGATACGGCGCGACCCCCAACACGACCGTGACCACGACCGTGATTGCCAGCGCGGCGTTCAACGACACCGGAACCCGGATCGGGGAGCGATCACCCAGCGGAGCGTCTTCCATCCACATCTGCCGAGCGATGCGGGCGTAGTAGAAGAGGGCGATGACCGAGTTCACGCCCACGGCGACCGCCAACACGTAACCAGGGGTGGTGCCCGGCTCGACCAACGCCCGGAAGATCACGAACTTGCCGAACCAGCCGGCGAGCGGCGGGATGCCGGCGAGAGAGAACAGGAAGATCGTCATGGCGACTGCCAAGCCCGGGGCGTACTGGAAGAGCCCGCCGTAGGACTCGAGCTCCGCGGATCGGGTCTTGCGCGCCACGGCGATGATGACCGCGAAGGCTCCGAGGTTCATCGCCGCGTAGATGAGCAGGTACATGACGATGGCCTGCAGAGCCGTCTCACCCGCCTGGAGGCTCACCCCGGCGACGGCGAGCGGCGCCATGATGTAGCCGGCCTGGGCGATGCCGGAGTAGGCCATGAGCCGCACGACGTTGGTCTGGCGCAATGCGATCAGGTTGCCCACCGTCATCGTGACCAGGGAGAGCACGAAGAAGACCGGCTCGTAGACGTCCGCCCCGGCGGAATCGTGGAAACCGACGAAGACCAGGGTCACGATGGCCACGAAGCCAGCGGCTTTCGACGCCACGGCGAGGAAGGCCGTGACAGGCGTCGGGGCACCCTCGTAGGTGTCCGGCGCCCAGGTGTGGAACGGCACCGCGGACACCTTGAACGCGAAGCCCACGATCACGAAGACGATCGCAAGCGCGACCAGCGGTCGACCCTCGGGCAGGTTGCGAACATGCTCGCCGATGTCGCTCAACAGGGTCGACCCGGTCAGGCCGTAGAGCAGCGACATCCCGTAGAGCAGGATGGCGGAGGCGAACACCCCCATCAGGTAGTACTTCAACCCCGCCTCGTTGCTCCTCAGGTCGCGCTTGCGCCAGGCGGCGAGCATGTAGGCGGGGATGGACAGCAATTCGAGGGCCACGAAGATGCTCACGAGGTCCCGCGCCGAGGCCATGACCATCATGCCCAGCACCGAGGACAGGATCAGCTGGTAGTACTCCCCTTCCCAGTAGTCACCCTCGGCGATGTAGTTGGTCGAGATCAGCACCACCACGTACCCGGAGATCACGAACAGTGCCTTGAGGACCAGCGCGAAGTCGTCGACGACGTAGCCGCCACCGAACAGGACGCGGTCGACACCGTCGTAGACGAGCGTCACGATGGGGATGCCAGCGACCAGCAACCCGATACCAGCGACCGACGGTTGGGTCCACTTGTTGCGTTCGCCGCCGAAGAGATCGAGGAGGATGAGCAACGAGATCGTCGCCACCACGATGATCTCGGGCGCGAAGGCGTGGAAGTCGACCGACGGTGACGTCCAGGTGGTCAGCGCGTCGAGTTGGGACAGCACGGCGGCTCAGCCTCCCCCGCCGAAGGCCGCCACGGTGCTGGTGACGGCAGGGTCCGTGATCCGGAAGATCAGGTTCGGGTAGATGCCGAGCAGGACGATGAGTACCAGCATCGGCGTCCACGCCAGCCACTCCGAGAGGGTGACGTCCCGGATGTGGCCGTCATGGGCGAACTCGTCCTTGGGGGTGCCGAACGCGACCCGCTGGTAGAGCCAGAGCAGGTACCCGGCGGCGAACACCGTGCCGATCGCGGCGATGACCATGTACACGCGGAACAACGTGACGTTGGGATCGGAACCGCCGGGGTCGTAGGCGGAGAGGATCGCCGGGAACTCGCCCCAGAACCCGGCCAGGCCCGGCAGACCGAGCGAGGCCATGGACGCGAAGCCGAGGATCCAACCCATGTGCGGTGCTTGTTTGAGCAGGCCACCGAGCCGGCTGATCTCGAGGGTGTGGTACCGATCCTTCGTCGAGCCAGCCACGAAGAACAGCATCCCCGTGATCAGACCGTGCGCCACCATGCCGAAGATCGCGGCGTTGATCCCGAAGTCGGTCAGGGTGGCGATACCGAGCATGACGAAACCCATGTGGGCGACCGATGAGAAGGCGATGAGGCGCTTCATGTCGGTCTGTGCGAGGCAGCACAGGGCGCCGTAGATGATGCCGACCACGGCCAGCCCACCGATGACGGGCGCCCAGGACTCAGCGGCTCCGGGGAGGATCGGGAGCGCGATGCGCACGAATCCGTAGGTACCCAGCTTCAGCAGCACTGCGGCCAGGATCACGGAGCCGACGGTGGGCGCTTGGGTGTGGGCATCGGGGAGCCAGGTGTGGAACGGGAACATCGGTACCTTGATACCGAAGCCGATGAACATCCCTCCGAAGATCCACAGGGCGGCGGTGGAGGAGATCGCCGTGGCCGACTCCGGTAGTAGTCGCATGTCGAAGGTCTGGATGCTGCCCAGGAAGTACAACGCCAGGAAGCTGATGATCATCAGCGCCGAGCCGAAGAGCGTGTAGAGGAAGAACTTGATCGAGGCGTACTGCCGTTGCTCGCCACCCCACACGCCGATCATGAAGTACATCGGGAGCAGCACGACCTCGAAGAACACGAAGAAGAGGATGAGGTCCTGGGCGACGAAGGAGCCCACCATCCCGGTCTCCAGGATGAGCATGAGGATCAGGAAGGCCTTCGGGTTGCCCGGCTCAGGGATGTGGTTCCAGGAGTAGATGACGCACAGCGGCACCACCAGGACCGTGAGAGCCAGGAGCGGCAGGGAGATCCCGTCGAGCCCGACGATGTAGCGGCTGTTGATGAACGGGATCCACTCACGATCGACCACGAACTGCAGCGTGCGGCTGTTGTCGAAGTCGAAGTTCGCGATGAGCAACACGCCCATCACGAGCACCGCCCCGCTCGTGAGGAGCGCGACGAGCTTGTGGAGCTGTTCGTCGCGGCGCGGGATCAGCAGCATGATGGCTGCGCCGACCAGCGGCAGGAACACCGCCAGGCTCAGACCCCAGTCGTTCAGGAATTCCTTCATCTCTGCTCTCTCGCTTCTGGTGACGGTTTAGAGGGAGACGGCGAGGACGAATGCACCTGCCAGGATTGCCGCCGCCGCGAACAGGAGCGCGGCGTACTGCTGCACCTTGCCGGTCTGGATGCGTCGAAGCACCTGACCAGAGCTCTCCGACACGTACCCCGAGCCGTTGACGATGCCGTCGACGACCCGTTGGTCGACATCGCGGTACAGGACCCCCGCCAGGGCCACGGAGATGCGACCGGCGGCATTGACCACCGCGTCGATGACGTACTGGTTGAACCAGTACGAGGCCCGAGCGATCGGGCCCTTCGTGGATCCGACCACGATGTCGGAGTACAGGGTGTCGAGGTAGTACTTGTTCTCGAGGAGCACATACCCCTGGCGGAAGCCGGCGCGGTGACTCAGCCCGGCGAGAGGGCTCTTGCCCAGCCAGTAGTACTGGTACGCGAGGGCGAAGCCTGCGATCGCGAGGACCGACGAGACCAGCGCCAGCACCGGGTTGAACGTTGGGTGTTCGATCTCGGGGAACAGGAACGTGGGCTCCACGAAGTGCTCGAACCGCGTGGTGAGACCCTCCGACAGCGAGAGGATCTTCGGGAAGTTGAGGAACCCGAAGGTGATCGCTCCCACCGACAGCACCCAGAGGGGGATGGTCATGATGCGAGGCGACTCGTGCGGGGTGCCATGCCCCCGGTACTCCCCGAAGAAGGTCAGGTAGATCGCCCGGGTCATGTATGCCGCGGTGAGCAGCGCCCCGACCGCGCCCATGACGAGCATGAGGGTGTAGGCCTGCTGCTGCCCCTGGGATGCCCCGGCGAGGATCTCGTCCTTCGACCAGAAGCCCGCGAGAGGGAAGATCCCCATGAGCGCCGCGGTGCAGATCACGAAGGTGGCGAAGGTGGAGGGCATGTGCTTGCGGAGACCGCCCATCTCACGCATGTCGAACGTGTGGTGCGCGGCGTGGCTCACCGACCCGGCACCGAGGAAGAGGCCGGCCTTGAAGAACGCGTGGGTGAACAGGTGGAACACGCCTGCGGTCCACGCCCCGACACCGAGGGCCAACACCATGTAGCCGAGCTGGCTGATGGTCGAGTAGGCGAGCACCTTCTTGATGTCGTGCTGCACGAACGCGAGCGAGGCGCCGACGAGGATCGTGACCCCGCCGATCAGGGCCACGTAGTTGATCGAGTTGGTCCCGATGTTGAGCCCCTCGAAGAACACCGCGTAGAGCCGGGCGATCAGGTAGACACCTGCCACGACCATGGTGGCGGCATGGATGAGCGCCGAGACCGGTGTCGGCCCCGCCATGGCGTCGGGGAGCCAGGTGTGGAGCGGGAACTGGCCGGATTTCGAGGTGACACCCCCGAAGAGCAGCAGCGCGCCCACGAGGAGGAGGGTCTGGTTGGCTGCGGGTGAGAGCGCGTAGCCGTTGATCTCGAGGATCTCGAAGGTGCCGCCGGCGGCGAAGAACGTGACCACCACGCCGAGCAGCAGGCCGACATCGCCCACTCGGTTGGTGAGGAAGGCCTTGAGCGCGGCGTCGGTGTTCTTCTTCTCCTCCCACCAGTGCCCGATCAGCACGAACGAGCAAACCCCCACCAACTCCCAGCCGACCACCATCTGCAGGATGCTCGACGACATGACGTAGAAGAGCATCGCCGCGGTGAAGAGGCTGAGGAAGGCGTAGTAGTGGGTGAAGCGCACATCGCCGTGCAGGTACTCGCGCGAGTAGATGTGCACCAACAGGGAGATGATCGTCACCGTTACGAGCATCATGGCGGTGAGACCGTCGACCAAGGTGCCGACCTTGAACTCCACCCCGCCGTTCTGGAACCAGGTGATCTGGTGGACGACCGGCGGCACCTCGTGATGCTCACCCTCCTCGGCCGCGGTCGCCGCTGCCAGCCCGAGACCGGCAGCGTGCTCGCCTTCCGCGGCAGGACCGGCGGGCTGCTCGGCCGGCGACCCCGGTGCTTCGTCCGCACCGCCGCCGCCCTCGCCTCCGGGGCTGCCGTGCTCGCCGCTGTCGAAACCGTGTTCCACCGAAGGCGGATCGTTGACCCGCTGGACCCACTGCGTGGCCACACCGAGCGACAGGACCAGGCAGGCGGCGACCGCGGTGATGCCGATGGCCGCCGTTCCCCGTTCTGGCAGTCGCTTGCCGAAGAAGAGGATCGTCAGGAAGGAGCCCGCCATGATCACCGGGATGATCCAGGCGTTCTCGAGGAACCAGCCGGCTGTTGGATCCATGCTCGGGTCAGCCCTTCATGAGATCGACTTCGTCGATGTCGATGCTCCGGCGGTTGCGGTAGATCATCAACACGATGGCGAGACCCACCCCCACCTCAGCGGCGGCGATCGCGATCACGAACAACGCGAACACCTGACCGGACAGGTTCGCCGGGTCGGTGGCGTGCCAGAGCGCTCCGAAGGCCACCAGGTTGATGTTGACCGAGTTCAAGATGAGCTCGATCGAGAGAAGCACGAGCACCGCGTTGCGGCGGGCCAGCACCCCGTACACGCCGATGCAGAAGAGGACCGCGCCGAGGAAGAGGAACTGGTTGACGAGCATCAGTCGCGCCTCGCGAGGACGATGGCGCCGATGAGGGCGGCGAGCAGGAGCACGGATACCACCTCGAAGGGCAGGAGGTACGTGGAGAAGATCGAGTCACTGACCTGAGCGGTTCGTTGCACGAGGATCTGCCCGAACTGCCTGTCCTGGAACCCGTCCCACAGAGCGAAGCCCATGACGGCGAACAGCATCACGGCGATCCCTGCCCCGACCGCCCGCGCCTGTGCAGGATTGTCGAGCTGCGTCGAGCGGCCCATCGGAGCCCGGGTGAGCATGATGCCGAACAGGAAGAGCACGACGATCGCCCCGATGTAGACCAGCACCTGGGTGATAGCGACGAACTCCGCTGCCAAGAGGATGAACTGGGCGGCGATGCCACCGAGGACCAGGACCAGCCACAGGGCCGCATGCACCATGTTCTTGACGGTCACCACCTTGACCGCCGAGACGACCATGCCCACCGCGATCACGTAGAACGCGATGTTCTGGGCGACCAGCAGGTCGGCGACGAGCATCCCCTGGGACCCCATCAGCGTGGCACCTTCTTGACCTTGACCTCGGCGCCGCTCTCGTAGGGCTCGAAGTCGGGGACGGTCTGCATCCATTGGCCGAGGCGTTGCTTGTCGTGCAGCAGGTCCGCGATCCGCAGCTCGCTGAACTCGTACTCGGGGCTCCAGAACAGCGCCTCGAACGGGCAGACCTCCACACAGATCCCGCAAAACATGCACAGCGAGAAGTCGATGTCGAACCGGTCGAGCGCGTTCTTCTGGCGCGGCTTGCCGCCTTCCCGTCGGGGAGGCGCCAGGTACTTGTGGGCCTCGATGTAGATGCACCAGTCGGGGCACTCGCGGGCGCACAGCATGCACGCCGTGCAATTCTCCTCGTGCAGGGCGATGACACCCCGGGCCCTGGGAGCAGGCTGCTCCTTCTCGTGCGGGTACTGCACAGTGACGGGGCCGTCGGTGAGCGTCTTCACCATCTCGCCGAACGTGACGCCGAGACCCTTGAGGAGACCGGGGATCTTGGGCATCAGAACACCACCTTGAACACACCCGTGACCACGATGTTCACGAGGGCCAGCGGGATCAGGAACTTCCAGGCGAGCGTCTGCAGCTGGTCCTCGCGGAAGCGCGGGTAGGTGAAGCGGAACCAGAAGATGAGGAACGAGACCAGCATGATCTTCGCGAAGAGGACGGCTGGCCCGAGCACGTAGTACCAGTCGCTGTTCGTGTCGAGCCACGGGACCGCCCAACCGCCGAGGAAGAGGATCGCCGCCACCGCCCCGAACGCGAAGGCCGTCGCGAACTCGGCGAGGAAGAAGAACAGGAACCGGAAACCGGAGTACTCGACCTGGTAGCCGGAGACGATCTCGGACTCGGCGACCGGCATGTCGAAGGGGGTCTGGGTGAGCTCTGCCTGCACGGCGGCGAGAAAGATCGCGAAGCCCACGAACTGCGTGAGGATGTAGGGGAACCCGATGCCGTCCCAACCGAAGATCCCGCTGTTGTTCTGCGCCTCGACGATGCCGTTCAGGTTCAGCGTGCCGGCCTGGATGACCACCCCGACCACAGCGAGCACCAGGGGCAGCTCATAGGCGATGAGCTGGCCGGCGGCGCGCAGCCCGCCGAGGAGCGAGTACTTGTTGGCCGACGCCCAACCGGCCATCAGCACGCCGATGACCGACAGTGACGAGACGGCCAGCACGAAGAAGATCCCCACGTCGAGATCCTCAACCACGAGATGCTTGCTCGCCGGGATGGTCACGTAGACGAGGAAAGTCGACATCAGGACCACGACCGGTGCCGCCTTGAAGACGAAGCTGTCGGCACCGTTGGGCATGAGGTCTTCCTTCTGGAGGAACTTCACGCCGTCCGCGAGGAGCTGGAGCAACCCTCGGGGGCCGGCTTCCTGTGGGCCGAGCCGGCTCTGCATCCAGCTCATCACCTTGAACAGGAACACGATGCCGAGGATGAGCGCCGTGGTCGGCACCACGACGGCGACCACGAGCAGCTTGATGACCGTGGCCAGCCAGTACGGCGGGTCGAACTGAGCCAGGAGGGAGATCACCGGTCGATGTCTCCCAGGATGAAGTAGAGGCTGGCCAGGATGGTCACCAGGTCGGGCACGTAGACGCCCTTGCTGACCCAAGGGATGATCGAGACGTTGTTGAACGAGGCCGAGCGGATCTTGACCCGGAACGGCACGAGGTCACCCTTGCTGACGATGTAGTAGCCCATCGCACCGAGGGGGTTCTCGGTCTCGACGTACGCCTCGCCCTCCGGCACCTTGATGATGCGCGGCACCTTGGCCATGATCGGGCCGCTCGGGATCGTGTCGAGGAGCTGATCCACGATGTGGGTCGCCTCCCGGGTCTCCTGCAAGCGCACCCACGTTCGAGCGAACGAATCCCCATCGGGATGGGTCCAGACCCGCCAGTCGACCTGGTCGTACACCAGGCCCGGTGGGCAGCTGTCGCGGCGGAGGTCCCAATCGACACCGCTGGCACGGATGTTGGCCCCCGAGAGCCCGTACGACAGTCCGACGTCCGCAGGGATGACCCCGATACCCCGGCAACGGGCTTGGAAGATCTCGTTGCCGAGCACCAGGTCGTCAAGCTCGTCACAGAGGCGACGCATCATCTGCATCGCCTTCTTCGTCTCGTCGATCCAGCCTTTCGGGAGATCGTCCTTCAACCCGCCGATCCGGTCGAAGTTGGGGTGGAAGCGACCGCCCGTGACAGCCTCGATCTGGTTGAGGACGTATTCACGATCGCGGAAGGCATAGAAACCCGCTGTCAGCCCGCCGAGCTGGAGCCCGATGTCACCGAGGAACAGGGCGATGTTCGCCATGCGCGACATCTCAAAGAGGATGGTGCGGATCCACTGCGCCCTCGGCGGCGCCTCGATGCCCATCAACCGCTCGGCGGCGAGGATGAACGGCACCTCGTTGGCGAAGCTGCCCAGCCAGTCGATCCGGTTGATGAGGGTCGTGACCTGCGGGTAGGAGCGGACCTCGGTGAGCTTCTCGTAGCCGCGGTGCATGTAGCCACACAGCGGCTCCGCCGAGATGATCTGCTCCCCGTCGAGCTTGGCCACGATCCGCAGGGTCCCGTGCGTGGCGGGGTGCTGCGGGCCGATGTTGAGGGTCATGCCCTCGGTCTCGAGCTCCAGGTTGACCCTGGCGTCGGCGGCGCGAGCAGCCACGTAGGCGAACTTCTCGCGCTCGGCGAGGAACGGCTCGTCTCGGAGATCGGTGGGCGCGGTCATCCACCCTCCTCTTCCTCGTCGCCGGCGCCACCCGGCATGGGTTCAACATCGACGATGCCCGGCCAGGGCTTCACCCGGCGGGCGAGGAGCGGGAAGTCCTTGCGCAGCGGATGCCCCTCGAACCCCGAGGGGAGGTAGATGTGGGCAAGGTTCGGGTGCCCGGTGAACTCGATCCCGAACATCTCCCAGGTCTCCCGCTCGTGCCAGTCGGCTCCGTGGTACACGGGCACCCAGCTCGCCACCCGCAGGTCGTCATCGGGCAGGTCGGCCTTGAAGACCACGCCCAGGTGGCTCCGGGTGCTGTAGAGGTGAGCAAGGAGCTGGAACCGGGTGTCGCCTCCCGCGCAACCCGTGGTCATCGGGCTGGGCTCCTTCGGCTCGGCACCGTGGATCGCGAGGTCTTCCTGGCTGTCCATGTCACGCCCGAACGGCGAGGGCAACCAGTCGATGGCCGAGAGGAAGTCGAAGAAGTCGAGGCGGAGGCGGTTCTTCGCGACCTCCGCGGTGTGCCTCCACGCGTCACGATCGACCCGCACCCACAGTGTCTGGCCGGGGCTGATGTGCGAGCCCACGACGGCGTCGCCCAGTTCACTCGCCAGGATCGCGAGCAGCTCCTCGCGACGCTCGTCGCGCTCGGGTGCTTCCTCCCCGGCAGCAGTGTCGGTGGCCGTGTCAGCCGACGACAAGGGGCTCACCCTTCCAGCGTTCAGCCATGTCCTCGTTGTGGATGCGCTCCTGGAGGAGGACGATGCCCTCCAGCAGGGCCTCGGGGCGAGGTGGGCAACCCGGCACGTAGACATCGACCGGGATGAGCTGATCGACGCCCTTGGTCACGGAGTACGAATCCCAGTAGGGGCCTCCGCAGTTGGCACAGCTTCCCATGCTGATGACGTACTTGGGATCGGGCATCTGCTCGTACAACCGGATCAGCGCCGGTGCCATCTTGTCGGTGACGGTTCCGGCGATGACCACGAGATCGGCCTGCCGAGGGCTGGCCGGGAACGGGATGACGCCGAGCCGCATGACGTCGTAGCGGGGCGAGGCGAAGGCTGCGCCCATCTCGATCGCGCAGCACGCCAGACCCCACTGGTACACCCAGATGGAGTACTTCCGGCTGAGGTTCAGCAGCCTGGTCAGCGGCTTCGGCATCTTGCCGCTCTCGACTAGACCCACCGCAACACCTTCTTGCGCCACGCGTAGACGAGCCCGAGCGCGAGGATCACGATGAAGACTCCCATCTCCACCAGCCCGAACACGCCGTAGGTCTCGAGCCGTGTCGCCCAGGGAAAGATGAACACGGCCTCGACGTCAAACAGCACGAAGAGCAGGGCGAACACGTAGTAGCGGATCTGGCTCTGGCTCCAGCCGGTGCCCACCGGGTCCACGCCACTCTCGTAGGTGATGTACTTCTGCTCCTGCGGACGAACCGGCCGCAGGATGCGACCGACACCCAGCATCAACCCGGCCATGGCGAGGCCGAGCCCGCCGAAGATGGCCACGGTGAGGTACTGGCGCACGAAGTCCGAGTACGTCTGAGACATCGGCCGACGAGCCTAGTGAACGCGAGAACAAGGCAGGAAATCCGTGCTCTCGGGCCGTCACCACCCGAGTCCTCGCCCCGCGGGCCCTCGCTCAGGGGCCGGTGGGAGCCTCAGGCACGCCGGTGCCGGCACTCCCTGCGACGGGCACGCTCTGCCCCGAGGCCGGCTCTTCCACGACCTGGAGGGAGGCCTTCCCCGCTGCGTCGTAGAGCGGGGAAGGCGCGATGCCCGCGGCCATGGTGACGGCGAAGCAGAGGGCCAGGCCGAGCGCAGCGCTGAAGGGGACCTTCACCCGCCCCGCCCGCGGCGCTCCCTCGTGCTGGTCACCGTGCTCGCCGCCGGACATGTACATCGCCACCACGATGCGCAGGTACAGGAACGCGGCGATGACCGCGGTCAGCATGGCCACGATGGCCAACCACGTCTCGCGGGCATCGACGGCGGCGGTGATGGCGGAGAACTTGGCGAAGAACCCGGCGGTGAAGGGAACGCCTGCTTGTGCCAGCAGGAAGATGGTGAAGATCAGCGATAGGAGGGGATTGGTGCGGGACAGGCCCCGGTAGTCCGTGAGCCGGTGCCGGTCGTCACCCCGACGCCCCACCAGGGTGGCCACGCCGAAGGACCCGGCCACCATGAACGTGTACGCCGCCAGGTAGAAGAGGACCGCCTGCATGCCGAGTGCCGTACCCGCCGATACCGCCACCAGGATGAATCCGGCGTGGTTGATCGACGAGTAGGCGAGCATCCGCTTGACGTTGCTCTGAACGATCGCGAACAGCGAACCGCCGACCATCGACAGGACGGCCAACCCGTAGATGAGCGGTCGCCAGTCGTTGATCTGCGTCGAGAGCGTGAGCACGAACACCCGGGCGATACCCGCGAAGGCGGCCGCCTTCACCGCCGCCGCCATGTAGACCACCGCGGCGGTCGGCGCACCGTCGTACGCGTCAGGACTCCAGGTGTGGAACGGAACCGCCGCGATCTTGAAGGCGAGACCGACGAGCAGCATCGCCATGCCGAGCAACAACAACCCGTTGCGCAGCACGACGTTGGCGGCCAGGAAGTTCTTGATCTCGATGAAGTTCGTCGAGCCCGTGGCCCCGTACAGCAGCGCGATGCCATACAGGAAGAACGCCGACGAGAACGCGCCCAACACGAAGTACTTGAAGCCGGCCTCCTGTGACTGGGCGCGGCGGAGATGCATGGCGGTCATGACGTACACCGCGATCGACAACGTCTCGAGACCCAGGAACAGGACGATCAGGTCGTTGGCCATGGCCATGATCACGCCGCCGAACGCGGAGAGGAGCATCAGCACGTAGAACTCCGGCCCTTCGAGCTCCTCCCGGCGCAGGTAGTGGTCGGCGAACAGCGCGGCGAGCACCACCGCTGCGGCGATCACGATGGTGACGAAGATGCCGAAGCCGTCGACCCCGACCATCCCCCCCAGGGTGCTGAACGCCCCCACGCCATCGCGGTGCTCGAACTCGATCCAACCCAGCTCTGACCAGCCCTGGACCCGGGCCCACACCGGCAGGGCGGCGATCATCGCCGCCACCGCGACCAGGACCGTGTAGAGCGCTGGGAATCCCCGGAAGAGGCGCCCCTTGAGCAGCGAGGTCACGGTGACCAGGACGAGCGCACCCACACCGAGGATCAGCAGCGGCAGGATGGCCCACCACTCGATCGAGGGCGTGGGGACGGGACCCGGCGCCGGCCCAGCGGCCGATCCGGCACCCGCGGTCAGAGGAGCGAGCAGCCCTTCTCCCTGCGCGAGCAGCCCGCCCAGCGCGCTCATCGCCCACCCTCCTCACGACCCGAGCCGGCACCGGTCGTCTCGCCGACGCCGACCGGCGTGCCCTCGCCGGTCGTGTGGTCCCCCTCCGCCTCACGCATGCGCTCCTCGATGCGAGCGGGATCGAGCTCCGCGCCGGCCTGGGTCACCGGCTCCCGGAAGTCGCCGGTGCTGGCCTCCACGTGGGCGATGAGTCGCTCCACCGACGGCTGGATGCGCTCCAGCATGGGCTTCGGGTAGACGCCGATGAAGACCATCAGGCCGATGAGGGGGAGGATGACGAGCTTCTCGCTCAACACCATCTCGGGGAACGAGCGATTCTCCTCGTCGGGCTCGCCGTGGAAGGCACGCTGGTAGGCCCACAACATGTAGAGGGCAGCGAAGATCACGCCGGACGCGGCGACCACGGCCCACCATCGATGGGCGACGAAGGTCCCGAGCAGGACGAGAAACTCGCCCACGAACCCGTTGAGCCCGGGTAGACCGATGGAGGCCAGCATCGTCAAGCTGAACGCCCCCGCGAACCACGGTGCGACCTTCTGCCAACCCCGGAAAGCCGAGATCTCGTAGGTGTGGCGCCGCTTGTAGATCCAACCCAACAGGATGAAGAGCGCGCCGGTGATGATGCCGTGGTTGACCATCACCATCACGCTGCCCAGAAGCCCCTCGGTGTTGAGCGCGAAGAGGCCCACGATGGCGAAGCCCATGTGCGCGACGGACGAGTAGGCGACCAGGCGCTTCAGGTTGCGCTGCATGGCCGCGACGATGCCGCCGTACACGATGCCGATCGTCCCCAGCGTGAGCATCACCGGAGCGAACCACACGGATGCTTCGGGGAACAGGTACAGCCCGTACCGCATGAAGCCGTAGGTACCGAGCTTGAGCAACACCCCGGCCAGATCGACCGAGCCCGCCGTTGGGGCCTCGGTGTGGGCATCGGGGAGCCAGGTGTGGAACGGGAACACCGGGGTCTTGATGGCGAAGGCCACGACGAAGCCCAGGAAGATCCACCGGGCCGTGTCGCGCGCGACTCCTTCGTTCTGGACGGCGCCGACCAACCGCTGCAGATCGAAGCTGACCCCGCCGGTCTCCCCTGCCTTGGCCAGCACGGCCAGCGCGACGATGGCCACGAGCATGAACGCCGAGCCGAGCATCGTGAACAGGAAGAACTTCGTGGCCGCGTAGACCCGCCGCCCGTGTCCCCAACGGCCGATGAGGAAGTAGAGGGGGACGATGGTGAGCTCGAACATCAAGAAGAAAAGGAACAGGTCGAGTGCGAGGAAGACGCCCATGCACCCTGCCTCGAGCAGGGTGATCCACAGGTAGTAGCCCTTCTCGTCGTGGTCGGGCTTGGCCGCGAACAACGCGATCGGGAAGAGGACCGCGGTCAGTACCACGAGGAAGAGCGAGATGCCGTCGACCCCGAGGATGAACTTGATGTCGAGTGCCTCGATCCAGGTCTGGCTGGACACGAACTGGAACCCCGGATCATCGGCCCGGAACTCGACGAGCACCCAGATGCTGATGGCGGCCACGGCGACCGCGGTGAGGATCGACGTGAGCCGATGGAGGTCGGGCCGCGACCGCGGCGTGCACACGATGAGGATGGTCCCGAAGACGGGGAGCAACACCATCGCCGGCAACACCGGGAAGCCACTCGCGGCGTGTGCAGCCATGCTCGTGTCCCCCATCACCATGCCGCTACCTTGGTGAGGACCCAGGCACCCAGCAGCACCGCACCCACCGCCACCATCAGGGCATAGGCCCGGACGAAGCCGCTCTGCAGGTAGCGGGCACGCGCTGCGGTCCATCGGGTGGCGCGGCCGATCCCGTTCACCGCTCCGTCGACGACCAACCGGTCCGCGGTCGCGGTACCGTCCGCCAACTCGTAGCCCGGGCCGCCCATGAAGGCAGCGATGCTGCTGTCGACGTACCAGGCGTTCTGGAGCACCGCGGGCTCCACCCGCCTGGCGTCGATCCGGCCCTTCAGAAATACCACCGCCGCGATGCCGATACCCGCCAGCGCGACGACGGTCGACACCACCAGCAACCCGACGATGGAGAGGTCCGAGTAGGTGAGCTCAGCCGGCTGGCCGAGCACGAACACCGGTTCGAGCCAGTGCTCGAGGACGTGCAGCGAATCAGGGAAAGGCAGGTTGAGGACGCCCCCGATGGCCGCCAGCACCGCCAGCACGACCAGTGGGACCGTCATGGTCCATGGGGACTCGTGAGGCCGGAAGCCCTCGGGGAACCGGCTCGCAGCATCCTCCGTCACTGTGCCCGCCGGCTGGCCATCGGCCGCCGAGACCTCCGCCTCACCAGCACCGGCCGAGGCGACTCGGGCCTTGGCCTCGGCCTCGGCCTCGCTCGACGCCGACCACCGGGCATCGCCGTAGAGCACCATGAACACCTGCCGGCTCATGTAGTAGGCGGTCAGCAGAGCAGCGACCAGGCCGACGGCGTAGAGACCGGGATTGTGCGCCAGGGCGTAGGTGAGGATCTCGTCCTTCGACCAGAACCCCGAGAACGGAGGCACGCCCGCGATCGCCAACCATCCGATGATGAACGTGACGGAGGTGACGGGCATGAGCTTGCGCAGTGCACCCATCCAGCGCATGTCCTGCTCGCCGTGCATGCCGTGGATGAACGATCCGGCACCGAGGAACAACAGCGCCTTGAAGAACGCATGGGTCACCATGTGGAAGATCGCCGCCCAGTAGGCGCCCACACCGACGGCCAGGAACATGTAACCGATCTGGCTGATGGTCGAATAGGCGAGGACCTTCTTGATGTCGTACTGGCTCGTGGCGATCGTCGCCGCGAACAGCGCGGTGCCCACACCGACCCAGGCGATCACCGATGGTACCCAGTCGTAGGCAGAGGCGATGAGCGGGTTCACCCGGCAGAGCACGTACACGCCCGCGGTGACCATCGTGGCTGCGTGGATCAACGCCGAGACGGGGGTCGGACCGGCCATGGCGTCGGGAAGCCAGATGTAGAGCGGGATCTGGGCCGACTTCCCGATCGCACCCACGAAGAGCATCAGCACGATGAAGGTGGCGGTCGTGGCTGCCAACCCGGGTGCAAGGGGCAGGAACCTCGCGTAGGTGACGCTCCCGAAGGCGAAGAAGGTGGCGAAGATCCCGATCATGAAGCCCCAGTCGCCCACCCGGTTCGTGATGAACGCCTTCTTGCCCGCGCTGGCGTTCGCCTCGTCCTCGAACCAGAAGGAGATGAGGAAGTAGGAGCACGCGCCCACGCCCTCCCAGCCGAGGAAGGTGAGCACGAGGTTGTCCCCCAGCACCAGCACCAGCATCGAGAAGACGAAGAGGTTGAGGTAGAGGAAGAACTTGGGGAACCTCGGGTCGCCGTGCATGTACCCGATCGAATAGAGATGGATCAGCGCCGCGACGCCGGTGACGAACAACACCATGGTCATGGAGAGCGCGTCGAGGTAGATCCCGACGTCCACGCGGAAGTCGCCGGCAGGGATCCATTCGAAGAGCGTCTGCGTGAAGACGTGCCCAGGCTCGTTCCGAAGCCCGAGGAACACGATGACGGAGACCGCGAAGGACGCCGCCACCATCGCGGTCGCCAACCATCCGGCGAACGGCTCCCCCATGCGGCGGCCGGCCAGCACGAGCAGCACGAACCCAGCCAGCGGCAGGGCAGGGATCAACCAGACCAGATCAACCATGCGCTCGATACCCCTATCCCCGGAGGACCCGCAGGTCGTCGGCTGTGGCCCCCGGCCGCCGTCTCGACACCGCCACCACGATGGCCAGTCCGATGACGACTTCTGCGGCAGCCACCACGAGCACGAAGAACACGATCACCTGGCCGGTGACGTCGTCGAGCATCCTCCCGAAGGTCACGAAGGTCAGGTTCACCGCGTTGAGCATCAGCTCCACACACATGACCATGACCAGCGGATTGCGGCGCACCAGCAGCCCGAACGCACCGACCGCGAACAGGACGGCGGACAGGCTCAGGTACGCCGTGCTGAGATCATTGCCCATCAGTCCGCTCCCTCCTCGGCGTACAGCAGCCGATCCTCGTCCTCGTCGAGCGGCTCGGGCTCGGGGAGGGGCTGCGGATTCCGAACCCGCCTGGCCAGCACGACCGCTCCGACCACCGCGACGGTGAGGAGGCCGGCCGTGACCTCGAGCGGGAAGACGTAGGTGGAGAACAGCTGCTGGCCGATCTGGCGGATGTCGGTCATCTGGACCCCATCGGCGAGCGGCTGGGTGACGCTACGAGCACCGGTGACGACGTTCGCTCCCCCGAGGATGACCACTGCCAGCAGCGCACCGAAGATCGCCGCGGCGACGACGAAGGCGAGGGTGCGCTGACCCACGAGCGGCTCCACCCGGAGATCCTCCTCCTTGTCGATGCCGAGCAGCATCAGCACGAAGAGGATGAGCACAACGATCGCGCCCGTGTAGACGATGACCTGCACCGCGGCGAGGAGCTGGGCCCCTTGGTTCAGGAACAGCACCGCGATGGCGAACAACGTGGCCACCAGACTCAGCGCCGCGTGGACCGGGTTGCGCGAGAGCACCACGCCGAACGCACCCGCCAGGGCGATGACCGCGCAGACGAAGAAAATCGTCGCTTCCACGCTCAGTGTCCTCCGTGCCCGTGGTCGGCGGTGGCATTCCCGCCCTCGCCCTCACCCGACGGCGGGGGCCGGTCGGCGTCCTGTTGCGGAGGCTCAGGAGGCCTGGTGCCATACCCGAGCTCACCCGACCAGGCGATCCGCCCCTCGAAGTCGGCATCGCCGCTCGGCGCGGTGGCCCGCATCCACGCCGAGGTGTGCAGGTCCTCACCGTCGCGCCAGTCCTCCCAGGGGAGCTGCTTCGGGCGACCGTCATCACCGACGACCAGCTCGTCCTTCGTGTAGATGGCGTCGTTCCGGTTGAGGAACGAGAACTCGAACAGCTTGGTCTCGGTGATGGCCTCGGTCGGGCAGGCCTCGACGCACAGGTCGCAGTGGATGCAGCGCAGGTAGTTGATCTCGTAGATGAACCCGTAGCGCTCCCCTGGCGAGATCGGATCATCCGGCGGGTTGTCCGCACCACGGACGTAGATACAACGGGCAGGGCACACGCCGGCGCACAGCTCGCAGCCGATGCACTTCTCCATCCCGTCCTCGTAGCGGTTGAGGACGTGCCGCCCGTGCAACCGCTCGGGCTTGGGCGCCTTCTGCTCGGGATACGGGGTGGTGACCGTCTTGCCGATCTGGCGGGCCGTGACCAGGAACCCGTCGAGGTAGCCCATCAGTCGAGACCTCCCATGGTTCCCGCCTCCTCGAGCCGACTCCAGCGAGCCGTGCCCACCGCAAGGCGGAGCAACCCTGCCCCGGCTAGCAGCACCAGCACCGACACCCCGGCGACGGCGACCGGGTTCCAGCCTTGCTCACGGCCGACGTCGAGCGCCGCGAGGAGCAGGAACCACCCGAGCGCGAGCGGGATCAACACCTTCCACCCGAGCTCCATGAGCTGGTCGTAGCGGAACCGGGGGAGCGTGGCCCGGAACCACACGAAGGTGAAGAGGAAGATCATCAGCTTGCCGAAGAACCAGATGCAGCCCCACAACCACCCGGGCCCCAACGGCGCCGGCCCTGCCGGGCCGCCCAGGAACAGGGTGACGATGATCGCTGACATGGTCACCGTGTTCATGAACTCCGCCAGGAAGAACAGCGCGAAGCGGATCGAGCTGTACTCGGTGTTGAACCCGCCGACCAGCTCCTGCTCGGCCTCCACCAGATCGAACGGCGGGCGGTTGAGCTCAGCGGTGCCCGCGATGAGGAAGAGGACGAACGGCACCAGACCGACGAGGAGGATGTTCCAGTTCGGGAGGAAGCCCCCAGGCCCGTCGGCGGCCTGGGCGGCCACGATCCCGTGGGTGGTCAGGGTGCCGCTCTTGAGCACCACTGCCGCGACGGAGAGCCCCAGCGCGGCCTCGTAGGACACCATCTGGGCGGAGGCTCGAACCGAGCCGAGCAGCGGGTACTTCGAGCCAGAGGACCAACCGGCGAGCATCACTCCGTAGACCGCGACCGACGACATGGCCAACGCGAACAGGATGCCGATCGGCGGGTCGGCGAGCTGCAAGAACGTGTCATGCCCGAAGATGGTGACGATCCCGTCGTTCCCACCGTTGAAGTCGCCTCCGAACGGCACGATCGAGAACAACAGGAAGGCCGGGACGAAAGAGAGGAACGGAGCCAGGATGAACACCCGCCGCTCGGCCTTCTCGGGCAGCAGGTCCTCCTTGAAGAACAGCTTGATGCCATCGGCGAGCGTCTGGAGGATGCCGAAGGGGCCGGCGAGGGCCGGGCCGATCCGGTTCTGCATGTCGCCGATCAGCTTGCGCTCGAACCAGACCATCAGCATCGTGGCCACGAGCAAGAGCCCGAAGACGACGAGGACCTTCAGGACCACGATGCCGACGACGGCGGCGTCGACCCCGTCGACGAACAGCGGGTCGAATCCGAGGATCATGTGTCACCCCTCTCGATCCGCACGTCGGTGACCCGTTCGGAGGCGTCGATCAGCTCGGCCACCGGCACGCCCGGCTGGTTCACCGCGATCGCAGCAGACCCCCGGGGGATGCCGTTGTCGATGCGGATCTCGACGTTGATGCTCCCTCGGGGGGACTTGACCCGGACGACGGATCCCTCCTCGACGCCGAGACGATCGAAGTCGTAGCCGTTCACCCGCAGGACGGTGCCGGGGGCAAGGGCTGACAAGGAGGCGGCGTGCTGGACGAGGACCCCCTCGTCGTAGAGCTTGCGGGTGGCCACGAGCCGCAACGAGTAGCTGTCGACCGGAGGGGGATCGGCGACCGGCGCCGGCAGATGCTCGAGCAGCAATGGGAGCTCGACCCCCCCGGCGACACCGCTGGCGGCGCGCGACGGCGCGAGACGACGGATCTCGTCCTGCGCGTCGTGCACGGAGGTGATGGCCAGGTCGGTTCCCAATCGCCGGGCGATCTCCGCCGCGATCACCCAGTCGGGCTGCGCGGTGCCCGGCGGAGTGACCCGCTGGCCCAGCGGCAGGCTCCTGCCCTCGAGATTGGTGGTGGACCCCGCCACCTCGGCGAAGCCCGCCGCCGGGAAGACCACACCCGCACGGCGAGACGAACGGGTGAGGAACTGGTCGACGGCGATCACGCTCGCTGCGCCGGCGAGCGCGTCCTCGGCGAGCTTGCGGTCCGGGAAGTCGGTGAGCGGATCAGCACCCAGCAGGATCAGAGCCCCGATCTCACCCGCCGCGGCTGCTCGGAGCATGCCGAGCGCGTCGAGCCCTCTGGCCTCGGGCACACCCGGCCAGTGAGTGGCGTACCAGGACCGACCCGCCTCCAGGCTGACCCGGCCCGGCAGCACGCCCGGCGCCAGACCCATCTCTAGAGCGCCGTGCACGTTCGCTCGCCGCAGGGCGCTGAGGAACCGCACCCCTGGTAGGCCTGACAGCAGCACGGAGGCGGCATCAGCGATGGCAGCCCCTGACTCGCCGATGCTCTGTCGTCCCAGCACCACGGTGATCGGGCCCTGCGCCGCATCGAGGAGGGCTCTGGCCCGTGCGAGGCGGTCCGGGGCGACTCCGGCGACCTCACGGTCGGTGCCGAGGGCCCCGGTGAGGACCTTCGCCACCTCCGCCTGCTCCCCCGGGCGGGCGGGCAGCGACACCGCCGCGAGCGCCGTGAACCCGTTGGCGTGAGGGTGGCAGTCGATGACGGTCACGCCGTCGTTGACCACCGCGTGCCGAAGGCGCAGGAACAGGACCGGCAGCTCCTCCTTGAGATCGGGACAGAGGAGGATCACGCTGCCGCCGGGCGTGCACGCCTCGTCGATGGTGGCACGGGGCAAGCCGAGCACCAGTTCGGCCGGGAGGCCGTCGCCGAGCTGGGCGTCGACGTTGTCGGTGCCGATGACCCCCTTGGCGAGCTTCGCCCAGGCGTAGGCGCTCTCATCGCTCAGCCGGGCACCGCCCAGCACCGCCACGCCAGCCGGTCCACGAGCCTCGAGTGCAGAGCGGATGGCGCTTGCGGCCTGCTCGTAGGCGTCGTTCCATCGGGTGGGCACCAGCTCGTCCCCACGCCGCAGCAGCGGGACACCGAGCCGATCCTCGTGGTTGACCGCCTGGAGGCTGTAGCGCCCCTTGTCGCACAACCAGCCCCAGTTGATGTCGTCGACGTCGAGCCCGACGTACCGCAGGACCTGGTTACGGGAGGACTGCACCGCCATGCGGCAGCCCACCGCGCAGCCCTGGCAGGTGGACTCCGTCTCCTCCAGGTCCCACGGGCGGGCCCGGAACCGGTAGTCGACGGAGGTGAGCGCTCCCACCGGACAGATCTGCACCGTGTTGCCGCTGAAGTAGGAGGCGAACGGCTGACCGGGGAAGGTGTTCACCTCGGTGTTGCCACCACGGTTGATGAACTGGATCAGCGGATCACCGGCGACGGTGTCCGCGAACCGCGTGCAGCGATCGCACAGGATGCACCGCTCGCGATCGAGCAGCACCAAGTCGCTGATCGGGAGCGGCTTCTCGTAGTGCCGCTTCTCCTCGATGAACCGGCTCTCGCCCGGGCCATAGGCCATCGTCTGGTCCTGGAGGGGGCACTCGCCGCCCTTGTCGCACACCGGGCAGTCGAGCGGATGGTTGATGAGCAGGAACTCGAGTACCCCCTCCTGCGCCTTCTTGGCCACGTCGGACTCGGTCTCGACGACCATCCCCGGTGTGCAGGTGAGCATGCAGCTCGGCTGCAACGCCGCACCGCGGCCGGTATCGACCTCGACCAGGCACATCCGGCACATGCCGACCGGGGTCATGCGGGGGTGGTAGCAGAACCGCGGGATGTAGATCCCATGGCGCTCGGCGGCCTCGATGAGCAGCTCGCCGTCGAGCGCCAGGAGCTCCTTGCCGTTGATGGTCACCGGCACACCCTCGGTGGCCTGCTCGCCCACGACGTCGCTGGTCTGGTCAGCCATGGTGGCCTCCGAACGGCACCGGGGTCTCGAGCGCGGCGGGTCTCGCCGCACCGGAACCGGTGGCATCGACGGCGCCGCTGGCCTTCGGGTTGCGTGCGATGTGAGCCTCGAACTCGTGGCGGAAGCGCCGGATCGCCGATGCAACCGGTGAGACCGCTGAGGGCCCCAGCGGGCAGATGGTGGTCTGCTTCGGTGGCCACGTGATGCCCGGGCTGATGTTGTCAGCCACGTCCAGCAACAACTCCAGATCGCTCGCCCGTCCCTGACCGTCGAGGATGCGCTTGAGGATGCGTTCGAGCCAGGTCGTGCCTTCCCGGCACGGGGTGCACTTGCCGCAGGACTCGGCTGCGAAGAAGCGCACAACCCGGTGGCAGGCCCTGACCGCATCGGTGGTCTCGTCCATGACCACGATGGCTCCCGAGCCGAGCATCGATCCCGCCCGGTCGACCGTCACCTTCTCGAGCGGCAGGTCGAGGTGCTCCTCGAAGAACCACGGGGACGACGCGCCCCCGGGGATGAAGGCCTTGAGCTGGCGATCACCGCGGATGCCGCCCGCATAAACGGGTGCGTAGATCAGGTCGCGGAACGTGGTGACGCCGTACTCGACTTCGAACACCCCGGGGTTCGCGACGTGCCCTGACACCGCGAACAGGCGGGTGCCCTTCGACGTCTCCGCGCCGAGCGCGCTGAACGCCTCCGCCCCGTTGGCGACGATCCAGGGCACGTTCGACAGCGTCTCGATGTTGTTGACGATCGTCGGCTGCAGGTAGAGGCCCTTTGCTGCTGGGAAGTACGGCGGCTTCAGGCGAGGCATCCCGCGCTCGCCCTCCAGGCTCTCGATCAGGGCCGTCTCCTCCCCGACGATGTACGCGCCCGCTCCCCAGTGCAGGACGATGTCGAGGGAGAACTCGGAGCCCAGGATGTTGCGGCCGACGTAGCCAGCGGCATAGGCCTCGTTGAGTGCGGCCGCGATCCGCTCCTGTGCCAGAGCCATCTCGCCCCGCACGTACAGGAAGGCCTGGCTGCAACCGACGGCGTAGGAGGCGATCAGCACCCCTTCGATGATCTGGTGTGGGTCTCGCTCCATGAGCATGCGGTCCTTGTAGGTACCGGGCTCGCTCTCGTCGCCGTTGACCACCAGGTAGCGGGGCCACACCCCCGGTGGGCAGAACCCCCACTTCACACCGGCCGGGAACCCCGCGCCGCCACGTCCGAGCAGGCTCGCCGCCTTCACCTCCTCGACCACGGCTGCGGGTGGCATGGCCAGCGCCTTGCGCAAGGCCTGGTATCCACCCGTCGCCTCGTAACGAGCCAGCGTGTGAGCGTCGTCGTAGCGGAAGCGGCTGGTGACGATCTTCGGTGCGTCGGTGATCGCCATCACGCCGCTCCCCCGGTCGAGGCGCCCTTCATCCAGGCGGGCTCGGCACCGCTCGACGGATCGGCCGGGCCAGCCGCTCGATCGGCGGGGATGCGCTGGCGGACGGTGGCCAGCGTGCCGTGCGGTGGCACGTCCTCGGCTCGCCCCGCTCGCAGGTCGTCACAGAGCTGGTCGAAGGCCTCCGGGGTCATCCGGTAGCGGTAGCGGTAGTTGACCTGGAGACACGGAGCCTCGGTGCACGCGGCGATGCAGGTGACCCCCTCGAGGGTGATGGCACCGTCGGCGGTGGTCTGACCCGCCCGGACGCCGAGCTGCTCCTCGGCATGGTGGAGCAGCTCATCGGCGCCGAGCAGCATGCAAGCGATGTCGGTGCAGATGTTCACCACGTAACGCCCCACCGGCTCGAGCTTGAACATCTCGTAGAAGCTGGCCGTTCCGAGCACCTGCGCGGGCGTGCAGCCCACGAGCTGCGCGACGTGCTCCATGGCGTCCTCCGCCAGGTAACCGTCCTGCTCCTGAGCCAAGTGGAGCAACGGGATCAGCGCGGACCGTCGCCGCGGGTACCGGGAGAGGATCTCCCGGGCGATCGCCTCGTTCTCCGGGGACAGCCGTGCCATCAGCGATCGACCTCGCCCATGATCGGGTCGACCGAGGAGATCACGGCCACCGCGTCGGCGACCAGGCCTCCGTGCATGAGATGGGGCAAGGCCTGGATGTTGTAGAAGCTCGGGGCCCGGATGTGCATCCGGTAGGGGCGCGACGAGCCGTCGCTCACGATGTAGCAGCCGAGCTCGCCTCTCGGAGATTCGACCGCCGCGTACGCCTCGCCCTCGGGAACCTTGAACCCCTCGGTGAAGATCTTGAAGTGGTGGATCAGCGCCTCCATCGACTCGTCGATCCGAGCGCGCGGTGGTGGCGTGACCTTCTTGTCCTGGATCCGGTAGTCACCGCCGGGCATGCGGTCGAGGACCTGGTGCACGATGCGGATCGACTCACGAATCTCGTTGAGGCGGATCGCGTACCGGTCGAACGAGTCACCGAAGGTGCCGACGACCACGTCGAAGTCGACCTCGTCGTACGCCAGGTAGGGCATGTCGCGGCGCAGGTCCCACGCGTAGCCGGTCGACCGCAGGATGGGGCCGGTGACCCCCAACGCCAGACACTCCTCGGCGGTGATCACGCCGACACCTTGCAGACGCTCCCGCCAGATGGGTTGCCCGGTCATCAGCGTGTCGTACTCCTCGAGTCGCGGTGGGATCATCTCGAGCAGCCGGAGCACCCCGTCACGCCAACCCGATGGGAGATCAGCGGCCACGCCTCCGGGTCGGATGTAGTTGTGGTTCATCCGCAACCCCGTCACCGTCTGGAAGAAGCGGAGGACCTCCTCGCGCTCGCGCCAGCCGTAGAGCATCATCGAGACCGCGCCCAGGTCCATGCCGTTGGTGGCCAGGAACAGCAGGTGTGAGGCGATGCGGTTGAGCTCGGTCATCAACATGCGGATCCAAACGGCACGGGGGGGAACCTCGATCCCGAGGAGCTTCTCCACGCACATCGAGAACACGAGCTCGTTGAACAGCGGCGACGCGTAGTCCATGCGGGTCACGTTGGTGGGGCCCTGGAGGTAGGTGAGCTCCTCGCCGGTCCACTCCATCCCGGTGTGCAGGTAGCCGATGACCGGCTTGCATCGCAGCACGGTTTCGCCTTGCAGCTCGAGCATGAGCCGCAGCACGCCATGCGTGCTGGGATGCTGCGGCCCCATGTTGATGATCATGGTCTCGTCTTCAGGTGCCCGCTCGAGCTCGGCATGCGCAGCGGCATCAGCCTCCGACAACCGCAACACCGCGCCCTGCTCCCGCAGACGCTCCGCTGCGGCCGCCATACCGCGGCTCGTGAGTTCCTGGCTGCCTTCGGAGGTGAACGCCACGTCCGCCTCGGCGGCGAGTTGTCGGTCGATCGAGCTCATGGACGTCAACGGTTCGAGGGTGCGCCTTTGAACTGGACGGGGATGCGACCGGACTCGTAGTCCTTGCGAAGCGGATGACCGATCCAGTCCTCGGGCATGAGGATGCGAGTCAGGTCAGGGTGGCCGTCGAAGGTGATGCCGAAAAGGTCGAAGACTTCACGCTCCGGAGCCTCGGTACCCGGATAGAGGTCCCACAGGCTGGGTAGCACCGGATCGTCGGCCGGAACCTGGCAGCGCACGCGGATGCGGCGCCGTCTCCGGGGGTCGAGGAGGTTCACGATCACCTCGAAGCGCTCCGGGACCACGCCGGCGGGCAGGTCCGAGCGCCCGGGGTGGGTGAGGTAGTCGGCTGCGGTGAGATCCACACAGACCACGAAGCCGTCGTCGTGCAGCGCCCTGACGAGATCGAGGTACCGGGACCGATCGACGTGCAGCACCTGATCGCCGAACGCGGTCGTGACCGGCATCCCGTAGAGGGTCGCCGGCTCGGTCGGATGCTCGAGCTGCTCGGCCTGCTCAGCCGTCAGGGCCTGTTCGGACTCCTCGGCCACGGTCAGGACCTCCCGAGCACCACGCGGGTCTGTGTCTGCCCATCGCGCTGTTCGACCACCACGCCGGCTCCCTGCCCCGGCCGGCGGGTGATCTCGCCGGTCAGGATCTTGTGGTGGAGCGTCAGGATGGCGTGCATGAGGGTCTCCGGCCCGGGTGGGCACCCAGGGGCGTAGACATCCACGGGGACGACCTGGTCGACGCCCTGCACCAGTGCGTAGTTGTTGAACATGCCTCCGGTCGACGCACACACCCCCATCGAGATGACCCACTTCGGCTCCATCATCTGGTCGTAGACCTGCCGAAGGACGGGGGCCATCTTCTGGGACACCCGGCCGGCGACGATCATCAGGTCGGCCTGCCGAGGTGACGCGCGGAACACCTCCATGCCGTAGCGGGCGAGGTCGTAGTGAGGGCCCCCGGTGGCCATCATCTCGATCGCGCAGCACGCCAGGCCGAAGGTCGCGGGAAAGACGCTGCGGGCCCGGGCCCACTTGACCAGCCCTTCCAACGTCCCCGTGAGCAGGTTGTGCTGGAGCCCGGCCAACCCCTCCTCGCGAAATCCCCCGCCAGCCATCAGGCTGCCTCGCTGGCCACAGCGGGCTGTCGGCCTTCGGTGCCGACCCGCCGGACGGTGGTCGCGGCCGTGCGGGTCGGGCTCACCAGCTCGGACGGGCGCTCACGGCGGACCGGGCCCCACTCGAGCGCCCCTTTGGCGATCAGGTACACGAACGACTCGAAGACCGCGAGGGCGAAGATCACCACTGCGGCGATCCCGAAGCCGCCGAGGTCTCGGAACGCCAGCGCGAACGGGAAGAAGAAGATGATCTCGATGTCGAAGACGATGAAGATCATCGCGACGAGGAAGAACTTCACCGGGAACCGCTCAGGAGGCTCCCGGCTCGGGATGATGCCGCACTCGTACGGCGCGATCTTGGGAGGTGTCGGCTTCGGGGGGACGAGCAGGCGCTGCGCCGCCCGGCTGATCGCGCCGAAGAGGACTGCCAGGACGAGCAGGGCGAAGATCGGCAGGTACTGGGCCATCGTTCAGGCCCCCTTCGCCGCCTCGAGGTTCTTGGCGAGCGTCTTGTCGCGGTAGTGCAGTACGAGGGCGAAGAAGATGAACAGCGACAAGGAGATCACGAAGTAGAGGAAGGGGATCAGCCGCACGTTGCCGAGGTCACGTACCAGCACCACCGAAACGACCGGTGCGTTGCGGTCGACGACGGGCAGCGGCGGCGCCTCACCCGGCCGAGCTTGCTGGGGAACCACCGCCTGCACCTGCACCACCGCGAAATGGGTGGGGTGCTTGAGGGTCAGCGTGTTGCGCACCTTGAGCCAGATCCGGCACAGCGGCTCGTCCGGGAGGAACTTGCCACCCTTGGCCTTCGGGCACTCCTGAGCCAGGTTCGGCTTGCCGCCGTAGTCGAAGGTGTCGAGCTTCTTGTAGGCCGTGGCGTCGGGGAAGAAGTTCGCGGCCTTCAGCGCGGCGTCGGCGGCCGCTTGTGCCTCGCCGGCGGATGCGGAGGAGACCAGACGCCAACCGCCGAGTGCCTCCTTCTGCAGGTACTGGGCCACCAGATCGGGATGTGAGTTCTGCAGATCCGACAGCGTCGCGCCGTTCGGGAAGTCAGCCGCCACCTCGGGGTGCTCCGCCAGGATCCGATCGGCCGCGGGGAGATCCTGGGGCAAGGGGAGTCGCGCCAGCTCCGCCGTCTTCGGCGGCGCTGGATCCTGTGGGTCGTCGACGTAGATCTCGACCGGCTTCCACGAGGGATTCGTCCCTCGGGGCCCGATACCCGGTGGGACGATCCACCAGATCAGCGTGAGGATCACGAGGAACCCGGTGAGGCCGGCGAGGGACAACAGCAGGCCTAGGCGCGCGCCGAGGTTGGTGCCCAGCAAGAGGTACACCGATCCCATCAGGACGGCCACGCCGACGGCGACGACGAGGACCCCCCGGATGTGAGGGTCCCAGGCGATGCCGGCGAACACAGTGAGGAGGTTCACGCTCACAAGCTCCGCTCGTACTGGACGACCGCGGCGATCTGCTCCTCGGTGAGCATCACCTGGTCAGGGGACATCGGGTAGATCTTCGGGCCCGGGATGTTGGGTGGGGTGACGTTGGGGTTGACCCCGAACCCCGGCATCTGGCCGGCCCCGGACAGGCCGCTGGTGCCGTAGGACTTGCCTGCCACACCGCCGACGGAGACGAACTCGATCTGCTGCGCGGCGGTCGGGAACTGCCGGAGGGAACGACCGCCGGTGAGGTTCCACCCGAAGGCGCCGCCGCCCGGAACGCCCGGTTGGCCGTAGGACCACCCGTCGGTGTGGCAGCGTCCGCAGGAGTAGGCCCCACCGGCGAACTTGGTGTAGAGGCCCATGTTGAAGATCGCCTCGCCGAGCGTGGCGAACTGCCCGCCCGGGACGGTGCACTTGCCGTCCGCGTCGGGCGCGCAGGTGTCGGCGAGCTCCTTCTCGACCTCGGCCCGGGCCTCCGGACCCGAAAGCTGGATGCTCTGCAGGTAGTCGATGATGTTGTCGATCTGCTGATCGGTGAGCGGGCCCCCGCCCGCTGCCCCCCACGCGGGCATGGGGGAGAAGCCACGGCCGTAGATCAGGATGTTGCGTACCTCATCGCGCGAGTAGCGGAACAGCACGGTGTTCAGTGCGGGAGCCTGCCAGCTCACCTGGGCCACGAAGTCTCCGTTCGGAGCGGTGATGGTGTAGTTCGCAGCACCACCCACACCCTTCGGACCGTGGCACGCCGCGCACTGGGCGCCGGTGTTGTACAGCTCTTCGCCCCGCTTGATGAACGTCTCGTTGTAGGCCTCGACGCGGCCCTCCATCCGCCCTGGCTCCGCCAACCAGTACAGCGGCAGCGTCACCCCGATCACCGCGAGCGTCGCCAATCCGAGGGCGAGCGTGCGGTCGAGCTTCGTGGTCTCGAGCGTGTCGTCGTCGTAGTAGGGCTTGCGGTTGGCGGCGAGCTCGATCTCCGAGCCGACCTCGCGGCGACCCTTGCGCATGTTGGCGACGACCGCGACGACGAAGCCGATCGACAGGATGACCGCGATCACGTAGCCGATCGCTCGCTGCGTGTTGGCCAGGACGATCTGGCCGGAGAGGACCTCCATCAGTGACCTCCACCCCCACCCGTGACACAGTGGGGACCCTCCGCTTCCTGTCCGGTGGTGTTCGTGCCGATCGGCGGTCCCTGGATGACCGTGCCGGTGTCGACCGTGAGCACCCCACCGGTGACCTCGGTGACGAACCGATCCATTCCCCGGGGGGCCGGGCCACCCTTCTTCTCACCCGCCTGGTTGTACTGCGAGCCGTGGCAGGGACACTCGAACCACTGGGAGGTCTTGCAGTCAGGCACCCGGCACCCCAGGTGCGGGCACTTCTGGTAGAGGACCGCCAGACCGGCCTCCATGCTGTTGAGCACGGGCTGCGGGTAGACGGCCTTCGCCTTGTCGATGGCGGCCTCGGGGTAGTTGGTGATCCACATCCGCCCTTCGGCCACGTAGTAGAAGCCGTCGTTGGCGTCGACCGCGGCCTTGATGTCCGCGACGTTGCCGACGCGGATCTTCGAGCCGAAGCCGCCCTTGGGCTGGGGCCATAGGAACGCCAGCACCGCAGCGCCGAAGCCACTGAGGCCGAGGCCCATCAACAGCACGATGCTGCGGTTGAAGAACTGGCGGCGCGTGACTCCCAGCGTGTCCGGATCGGGCGGGACGTACGGCGCGAGATCGGCAGCACCCACGGTCGCCAGCTCGGCGCCGCCCCCACGGCGCTCGACCTCCACCGACCGTTCGACCTCGCGGCCGGTAATGCGGGTCGCTCCGGCCAGCACGGCCGGTTCCCCACGGTCCCGCTTGAGGGTCTCGCGGGAGAGCAAGCCGGTCGCCTCGTCGGTGTCGCGCCGTCTCGCGGCGGCCACGAGCAGGACCAGCGCGAGGACCACGACGACGGGCACGGCGATGACGAGGGGGTTCATGACGAGCTCCTCGGGCTACGGCGGTGTGCGGCGACGACCATCACAGCTCGAAGTGGAGTCCCTCGGTCCAGGGGGCGACGAAGTTGAAGCCGGGCCCCCGGAAGAACGAGCCGATGATGACCAGCACCGCCCAGAACATCATCTGGACCGTGAACAGCGAGATGGCGAACTTGCGGTCCTCGGGCTTGTTGCTGGGGTTGCGGTCCATGAACGGAGCGAGGATCAGCAAGAAGATGCCCATCCCCGGAATGGTCACCCCCGCGACCATCGGGTGGAACATGGTGAGCAGCTCCTGCAGACCCAGGAAGTACCAGGGCGCCTTGGAGGGGTTGGGGGTCTGGTTGACGTTCGCCAGCTCCAGCAGTGGCGCGTCCACGAAGATCGAGAACAGCAACGTGAACGCGGTGATCGCCAGCGCGGCGACGAACTCGACGGCCAGCAGGTGGGGCCACACGTGCACCTTGTCCTGCGGCGTGGCTTTGACGTCCTGGATGGACCCCGCTTTGACCACCGTCAGCAGCCGCTGGGTGTGGCCACCGGGGCCGGTGGCCGCGGGAGGTGGGGCCGCGGTGGCCACGGCGGCCGCCGCGGCTGCGGTGGGCGCACCGGCCTCGGCAGCGGCACCGGTGCCCGCGGTGCGGGCTTTGGCAGCTCGGCTGCGCTCGAGCAGGTGAGCGGGGATCTTGCCGCCGCCGGCTGGTTCACCGGCGGCGGAAGCCTCGGGGGCAGCGGACTCCGCGCCGGCCTCGGCCGCCTTCTTCTCGGCGGCCTTCTGCCGGGCGGCTTCCGCTCGTTTGCGCAGGTGCTCGGGGATCTCAGTCATGGCAACTCGCTGTCGGCCTAGAGGGGCCCGGAGATACCACCGTCCTTGCGGACCCTCCAGAAGTGGATGGCCAGGAAGATGACGGTGACGAACGGGACGAACAACACGTGCAGCACATACCACCGCAACAAGGTGTCGGTGCCGATCTCACGACCGCCGAGCAGCACGAACCGGACCTGGTCGCCGAACACCGGCGTGTAGCCCATCATGTTCGTGCCCACGGTGACCGCCCACAGCGCCAGCTGATCCCACGGGAGCAGGTAGCCCGTGAACGAGAGCAGCAAGGTGAGCGTGAGCAGGATCACGCCGATCACCCAGTTGAACTCCCGGGGCGGCTTGTAGGCGCCGTGGTAGAAGACCCGAGCCATGTGCAGGAACACCGAGAGCACCATCAGGTGCGCCCCCCACCGGTGCATGTTCCGGACCAGCAGCCCGAAGGTCACCGAGGTCTGCAGGGTGTAGATGTCGTTCCACGCCTGCGCCGCGGTGGGCCGGTAGAAGAACATCAGGAAGATGCCGGTGATCGTGAGCAGGATGAACAGGAAGAAGCTCAGACCACCCAGGCACAGGGTGTAGCTGACCTTCACCGCATGCCGCTTCACCTTCACCGGGTGAAGGTGGTACAGCACGCTGTTCATGATCACGTACGAGCGGTTGCGGGGGCTGTCGGTGTAGCCCTTGCGGAACACCGAACCCGGCCGGAAGATCGCGTTCCACGCCTGGGAGCCCTGCACCTGATCGGTCAGGTCCGAAACCTTCTTGGCGATCTTGCTCTCGCCCGGTCGACCCATCGTCTTGGCCACGGCTACTCCCTGTCTCCTCGGGCCCCGTCGTACGTGCACTCGCTCGTTGCCGTCATCGCCGCCCTACCCCAGTCGCATCCCGTAGCCGTAGCCGTGCGAGTTCGTGCGCTGGTGCGGATCGCCCTCAGCGGGAGGATCACCGATCTTGCCCAGGATGATGACCCCGGTCGGGCAACGATCCACGCACAGTGCGCAGCGGGTGCACACGTCATCGTCGATGGTGAAGATGACGTGGTCGCGAGGGTCGGTGCCCGGCTGCTCGGTGCCCACGGCCTCCGCGATGGCATCGGGACGCACCATGTGGATGCACTTCCACGGGCAGATGTCGACGCAGCCCTCGCACATGATGCACTCGGACTGGTCGATGTGGATGAATTGCTTCGGCTTGACCGCCCTCGACAACCAGGCCGCGTCGACCTCCTGCAGGACGTAGTCGTCACGGAACTCCGGCATCGGTGGGTTGGCGTCGGTCTTGGCCATACCCTCACCCCTTCCTGACCAGCGGCCGGCCGTAGTCGGACGTGGCGAGCTCGCGAGCGGCGGCCTCGGCTCGCTTGGAGCGATCGTTCCACCACGCCCACAGGAAGATGTTGAGGCCGAGGAACACCACGTAGATGCCCACGACGATCAGGTCGCGGATCACCTGGTAGTTGAGCGTGAACGGGAGCGACCCGCCCAGCGCCTGCGGCTTGAGGATGTCGCCGGGCCCGTACACGAGGTTGTCGGGCCGCCAGTTGAGCTCGTTGTCGGCCCAGGTGAGCCACAGGTGCGGAACCATGCCGTACACCCAGAACATGATGGCGAAGACGTACACCCCCGCCACGATCGCTTCGCCCCAGGTGATCGGGGTGCCCGGCGGGCGTCGCTTTGCCACCGGGAAGACCAACGCCACGAGGGCGGCGGTCACCAGAAGCGATGCAACGAACGCAACCACGTGGTGGTGACCTCCTCGTCAGCCCGGCTCGTGAAACTTCTCACAATACTAGTGGGGCCTCTGCGCTCGACGGATCGGTCGGGGAACGCAGAGCGCGTGACGACTGTGTTTAGCACGCCCCCGTCGAAGCGAGCACATCGACGCAGGGGGTCGCTCCACCCCTCGTTCCGAGCGCGCAGAACATCGCCCGCCGGCTGCCCCCACCGCACTCCCCGAGCGGGTCTGGGGACGTTCATGCACTTGGCTCTCCGCGGCGTGCATCGCGTAGGGTGGCGCGGTTCCGTTCCCGAGTCGATGAGCGGGCACGCGAACGGCACCGAACACGCCTGCCGGAGATCACCCCGCGAGGAGCTTCGCCGTGACCGAAGTACCCGAGCACCTGCTCAAGCGCTCTCGAGACCGCCGCGCCGCGCTCGGACTCGGCGGCGAGGGAGGAGGCGAGGCCGCGACCCCCGCCGCGCCGGCTGCAGGTGCCGAGGTCGAGCCCGCCACCCCCACCGCGGCGGCGAAGCCCGCGGCCGCGGCACCGGCCGAGGTCGAACCGACCCCGCCGGAGCCGCTCCCCCCCTACGTCGAAGCGGCGCTGACCCGCAAGCGCATCCCGTTCTGGGCCATGCCGGTGCTGGCCATCCTCCCGGTGTGGGCCATCCTCTATGCGGGATCCCTCTCCCCGGCGAAGGTCGGCCAGGTCAGCCAGCTCGACCTCGGTGCACAGGTCTACGCCGCCCGCTGCGCGAGCTGCCACGGCGGTGGCGGCGGCGGCGGGGTCGGCCGCCCCCTGGCGGGGGGCGAGGTGCTCAAGACGTTCCCCGACATCGAGTCCATGCTCGAATTCGTCGCCATCGGCTCCGACGGCATCGGCATCGGCAACGGCTACGGCGACCCCAACCGCGAGGGTGGCCAGCACATCGCCGGCTCCTACAACGGCAACAAGATGCCTGCCTTCGGTGAGGTGCTGACCGACACCGAGCTGTTCGCGGTGGTGCGCCACGAGCGCGAGACCCTCTCGGGCGAGAAGCTCGAGGGGCAGGCTGCGGGCCCGGACGGGACCCGGCTCACCAGCAACGGCAAGCCCTACCTCGATGCCGCGGGGCAGCTCGTGACCCCCGATGGCCAGCCCCTGCTCGACGCCTCCGGCAAGCTCACCATCGAGATCGCGCAGGGCTCCCCGGCCGAACCGGGACAGCCTTCGGGCCGCTAGGCGCACCTCCTGCCGATGCGGGCATCGCTGGTCGGCCCGCTCGGGTGGAGCCACTCTCACGCGGCGACCCTACGCTGGCCGATGTGAGCGCAGACCATCGCTACGACGCCCTCGTGATCGGCGGTGGCCCCGCGGGAGCCGCCAGCGCCTACTGGCTCGCCCAGGCCGGCCACGACGTCGTCGTGGTCGAGAAGAAGACCTTCCCCCGCGACAAGACCTGTGGGGACGGGCTCACCCCACGGGCGGTCCGGCAACTCACCGACATGGGTTTGGCCGAGCAGCTGGCCGGCTACCACCGCTACGACGGTCTGCGCGCCATCGCTCACGGCGTGACCCTGGAGCTCGCCTGGCCCGAACATCCCTCATACCCCTCGTACGGATACGTCGTGCGCCGTCGTGAACTCGACCAGCTCGTCGCCGACGCCGCGGTGAAGGCGGGCGCGACCCTGCGCACCGGCACCGAAGCACTCGAGCCGCTGCTGCGTGACGGGCTGGTCGTCGGGGCGGTGGTGCGGGACACCGAGCGCGACGTCACCGAGCAAGTGCGGGCCCGCTACGTGGTCGTCGCCGACGGAGCGAACTCGCGCTTCGGCCGGGCACTCGGCACGTCCCGCCGCCGCTCCTGGCCCCAGGGCATGGCCATCCGCGGCTACTACGAGAGCCCGCGCCACGACGACCCCTGGATCGAGAGCGCACTCGACCTGCATGACCGCAACGGCAACTCGCTGCCGGGCTACGGCTGGATCTTCCCGGTGGGCGACGGCGAGATCAACGTCGGCATCGGTCTGCTGTCGACCTTCCGGGACTTCAAGTCGGTCAACACCACGCACATCCTCGACGAGTTCGCCGCCACCGCGCCCGCCTACTGGGGCATCTCCCCCGAGACCGCCACGCGCCCCCCGACCGGGGGGCGGCTCCCCATGGGAGGCTCGATCGAACCGAAGGTGGGCCCGACCTGGATCGTCGTCGGCGACGCCGCCGGGTCGATCAACCCGTTCAACGGCGAAGGGATCGACTACGCATACGAGACCGGCCGGCTCGCCGCCGGCCTGCTCGACGAGGCGCTCACCACCGGGGACGGCATGGCGCTGCAGCGCTACCCCGGCCTGCTCGACGCGGAGTACGGCCTGTACTTCAAGGTGGCGCGGCTGTTCGCGAGGGTGATCGGCCAGCCGGCGCTGATGAGGGAGCTGACCCGCGCCGGCATGCAGTCACGAACCCTGATGGAGTGGGTGCTGCGCATCATGGCCAACCTCCTGCGCGACGACGAGGTGGGCCCCGCCGAGATGGCCTATCGGGCTGCGGCCGTGATCGCCCGGGTGATCCCCGAGCGCGGCTGAACCCGGGCCGGTGAACGCCCAGCGGGTGGGGGCGTCAGTCCACCAACGGCTCGTGCCAGCCGCCGAACGGCGCGGCGAGTGCCTCGGCCTCGGGCGGCCCCCACGTGCCGGGGTCGTAGAGGCGCAACCGCGGCGGCCACTTGAGCAGGTCGTCGACGATCCGCCACTGCTCATCGACGCTGTCAGCCCGCCCGAAGCGGCGGGCGTCGCCTTCCATCGCGTCCTCCAGCAGCCGCTCGTAGGGTTCCTCCGGGGTGCCGAAGAGCCTCTCCTCGGTCACCTCGAGGTCGACCGCGTGGGTGAGCAGCCGATCGCCCGGCGTCTTGGCGTGCACCTGCAGGAGGATCCCGCCGACACGTCCCAGACGGAACCGCAGGTGGTTGGGGTGCGGGACGGCAGCAGCGGCGTCACCGAAGAGCATGCGGGGCGGGGCCTTGAACTCGACGATGGCCTCCGTCGCGGTCACCGGGAGGTGCTTGCCGGTGCGGATGAGCCACGGCACCCCCGACCACCGCCACGAGTCGATCTCGAAGCGCAGCGCCACGAACGTCTCGGTATCCGAGCCTGGGGCCACGCCCGGCTCGTCCGCGTAGCCCCGGTACTGGCCGCGGACCACCGACACCGGGTCGAACGCCTCGATCTGGCGGAACACTTTCACCTTCTCGTCGCGCAACGCGTCCGCGTCGGCCGCCACCGGTGGTTCCATGGCCAGCAGGGCCACGATCTCGAGCAGGTGGTTCTGCATCACGTCGCGGATCGCCCCCGCGGTGTCGTAGAACTTCGCCCGTCCCGCGGTGCCGAAGTCCTCGGCCAGGGTGATCTGGATGTTGGAGATGAAGTTGCGGTTCCAGATCGGCTCGAGCATCGAGTTGGCGAAGCGGAAGACCAGCAGGTTCTCGATGCCGTCCTTGCCGAGGAAGTGGTCAATGCGGAACACCGCCTCCTCGGGGAACGCCCGGCGCAGCACCTCGTTCAACGCCCGCGCGCTGTCGCGGTCCCGGCCGAAGGGCTTCTCGACCACGACCTTGGCCCCCTCGTTGACCCCGACCCGGTGCAGACCCTCGACCACGTCGTCGAACAAAGCCGGCGGGATGGCGAGGTAGAACAGCGGGTGGCGGGCGCCGTCCAGCCGCCGCCGGAGCTCGTCGAACGTCGAGGGCTCCCGGTAGTCCCCGCTCACGTAGCACAGCCGCTCCGAGATCCTGGACCACACCGCCTCGTCGATCTCGCCGCGAGCGGCGATGGACTCGTGCGCAACCCGCCGCAGGTCGTCGTCGCCCCAGGGCGACGACGCCACCCCGACGATCGGGAACTCGACCACCCCCCGCCGGGCCCGCGCGGAGGCGGCGGGGGCGAGGGTGGGCCGGGCGAGGTCACCCGTCGCGCCGAACAGGACCAGCGCGTCCGTGGGCTCGTCGGCGCCGGCGCCCACCATCGAGCTCATCCCCTCCGGTGGGCGACCTCGAGCGCCGCCTCGTGCGCGAGATCGACGATCCGATCGACGACCTCCGGCGTGTGCGCCACGCCGGGGAACAGCACCTCGTAGGCACCCGGTGCGATCGCCACGCCGCGAACGAGCAGCTCATGGAAGAAGGCCGCGTAGAGCTCCTCGTCGGTGCGCTTCGCCCCGTCGTGGTCGACCGGCGCGTCCGGGCCGAAGAACAGCCCGAGCAGGGTGCCGAACCGCGGCACGATCGCGGGCAGACCGGCATCGCCCAGCGCCTTCGAGAGCCCGCTCGCCAGCTGCTCGGCCGAGGCGCCGATCTGCTCGTACACCGGTGGCCCGAGCATCCCCAGCGCGGCCAGGCCTGCGGCGGTAGCCAGCGGGTTCCCGCTGAGCGTGCCGGCCTGGTACACGGGGCCCACCGGGGCGAGCGCGTCCATCACCGCGGCGCGACCACCCACCGCACCGATCGGCAACCCGCCACCGATCACCTTCCCGAGGCACGTCAGATCGGGTCGCACGCCGAGCAGCTCCTGAGCACCCCCCCGGCCCAGGCGGAACCCGGTGATCACCTCGTCGAAGATCAGGAGCGCACCCACCCGGTCGCATTCCGCCCGGAGCCCCTCGAGGAAGCCTTCCGCCGGTGGGACCAAGCCCATGTTGGCGGCCACCGGTTCCACGATCACGCACGCCACGGTCTCGTCCAGCTCGGGCACGACGTTGTAGGGGACCACGAGCGTGTCGGCCACCTGAGAGGCGGTGACCCCGGCAGACCCCGGCAGGCCCAGCGTGGCCACCCCACTGCCGCCCGCCACCAGCAAGGCGTCGGAGTGCCCGTGGTAATTGCCGGCGAACTTCACCACCCGGTCGCGTCCGGTGAACCCTCGGGCCACGCGCAGCGCGGTCATCGTCGCCTCGGTGCCGCTGCTCACCAGCCGCACCTTCTCGACGGAGGGCACGGCCTCGACGAGGGCCTCCGCCAGAAGCACCTCCCGCTCGGTCGGGGCGCCGTAGGAGGTCCCGTCCGCCGCAGCGGACAGGATGGCATCGACCACGGTGGGGTGCGCGTGCCCGAGGATGATCGCCCCGTAGGACTGCACGAGATCCACGTAGCGGTTGCCCTCGACGTCCCAGACGTGGGCACCTTCGGCCTTCTGCACGAAGTACGGGCTTCCGCCCACTGATCCGAACGCCCGCACCGGCGAACTCACCCCGCCGGGGATCACACGGCAGGCGCGATCGAACAGCTCGGCGTTCGAAGTCATCTCAGTCGGCCAGCTCCTCGGCGATCTCACGGGCGAAGTAGGTGAGCACGAGATCGGCACCGGCGCGGCGGATGGCGAGGAGCTGCTCGAGCGCCACTGCGGTGGCGTCGATCCAGCCGTTGGCGCCGGCGGCCTTGATCATCGAGTACTCGCCCGACACGTGGTAAGCCGCGATGGGCAGGTCGATCTCCGCTCGGGCCCGGCAGATGACGTCGAGGTAGGGCACCGCCGGCTTCACCATCACCATGTCGGCCCCCTCGAGCACGTCGAGACGGATCTCCTCCAGGGCCTCGCGGGCGTTGGCCGGATCCTGCTGGTAGCCACGGCGGTCGCCCCCATCCGCGATGGTGACGTCGACCGCGTCGCGGAACGGGCCGTAGAGGGCGGAAGCGAACTTGGCCGCGTAGGCGAGGATCGCCACCGTGTGGTGCCCGGCGTCGTCGAGCGCATCCCGGATGGCGGCCACCTGGCCGTCCATCATCCCCGACGGGGCCACGATGTCGGCCCCCGCACCGGCTTGTGCCAGCGCGACCTCGGCGTACAGCTCGAGCGTGGCGTCGTTGTCGACCTGCCCGGCGCCGTCGAGGACACCGCAGTGACCGTGATCGGTGTACTCGTCGAGGCAGAGGTCGGTGATCAGGACGAGGTCGTCGCCCACCTCGTCGCGCAGATCGCCCAGCGCCACCTGCACGATCCCGTCGGGATCCCATGCAGCCGACCCCTGCGCATCTTTGCGGGCCGGCACACCGAAGAGGATCGCCGCCGGTATGCCCAGGCTCACCAGCTCCCGAACCTCCTTGCGCAGCGAATCCCGGGTGTGTTGCACCACACCCGGCAGCGAGCGGATCGGCTGCGGCTCGTCGATGCCTTCCCGCACGAACAGCGGCGCGACCAGATCGTCGACCGCGACCCGGGTCTCGGCGACCAGTCGGCGCAAGGTCGGGGTCCGGCGGAGGCGTCGCAGGCGACGTTGGGGGAAGCTCACCCGGCCAGCCTACGCCTCCCCTGCTGTGGAGCCCTCCGCGCTCGGCCGCCCGCGGCTCGGGGCCGCGATCAGCGCGCCCCGCCCGCGTGGCGGACCAGCGCCTCCACCAGCCCGTCGAGGCTGTGCTCGCTGGCGACCGCGTCCACCCGGAGGCCGCAGGCCTGCGCGGTGGCGGCGGTGACGGGACCGATGCACACCACCGTGGGCGGGACCGCGTCCACGCCCACGGCCTCCACGAACCGCTCCACCGTGGAGGACGAGGTGAACGTCACGGCGTCCGCGGTGGCCACCTCCGCCCGCTGCGCCTCGTCGACCGGCACGCCGACAGTCCGGTAGGCCTCCACCACGTCGACCGACCAACCACGCGCCGCCAACCCTTCGGGGAGGACCGCCCGGGCCACCGCCGCCCGCGCGATCAGGACCCGCCCCTGGTCGCCGGAGGTGGGTCGCGGGAACGCGTCGACCAGCGCCTCGGCCACGAACTGCTCCGGCACCAGGTCCGCGACCACGTTGCCCTCCCGCAGGGCTTCCGCCGTCCCCGGCCCCAGCGCGGCCACCCGCACGGGGGCGAGGACGCGAGCGTCTCGCACCGCGGCCAGCACCCGGGTGGCGCCGTTCGGCGAGGTCACCACCAGCCAGTCGTAGTCGGCGATCCTTTCCAGCGCCGCACGCAGCCCGCGGCCGCCGTCCTCGGGATCGACGACGTCGATGACAGGTACCTCGATGGGCGCGGCGCCCAGCTCGCGCAGCCGGGTGACGAGTGCCGGGGACTGGCGGCGAGCCCGAGTGACCACGATGCGCCGCCCGAACAGCGGACGCCGCTCGAACCACGCCAGGTCGAGCCCGGCCACCGCTCCCACCACGATGGTCGCCGGGGGCTCCAGCCGGTGCTCGGTCAGGGTGGCGAGCGTGGCTCGCACCGTGTGCTGATCCGGCCGGGTCCCCCACCGGATGGCCGCGGCCGGGGTGTCGCCCGGCAGGCCTCCTGCGAGCAGGCGTCCGACGATGGCGTCGAGCCGTGCCACCCCCATCAGGACGACGATCGTGCCCCCCACCCCGGCGACCGCTTCCCAGTTCACCTCGCTGGCCTTGGCCGGGTCCTCGTGGCCCGTCACCACCGTGAACGAGGTCGACGAGTAGCGCATCGTCACCGGGATGCCGGCGTAGGCGGGCACCGCGATCGCCGACGACACCCCTGGCACCACCTCGAAGGGCACGCCGGCGTCGAGCAGGGCCTGGGCCTCCTCCCCGCCCCGAGCGAACACGAACGGATCACCGCCCTTCAGGCGCACCACCAGGGCGCCGGTCATCCCCCGGTCGACCAGCAGCTCGCAGATCGCGGCCTGCGACCAGGTGGTACGCCCAGGCGCCTTGCCGACATCGATCAGCTCGGCGGTCGGTGGCGCCAGCTCCAGCAGCGACGGCGCCGACAGGCGGTCGTACACGACGACCTCGGCCCGAGCGAGCAGCTCGGCGCCCCGCACGGTGAGCAACCCCGGATCGCCGGGCCCCGCGCCGACGAGGTACACGGTCACCGCGCCAGCCTAGGTGGGCCGCTCCCGGCCGCGGGACGGTCCGGGCCTGGCAAGATGGCGGCATGAAGGCGCCCGTGCAGGTCCCCACCGACGGCCGGAGCGCTCGGGCGACCAGAACCAGAGCGGCGATCGTCGAGGCGCTGCTGACCCTGCTCGACGAAGGCCACCTGCAACCAACGGCCACCCGCATCGCCCAACGAGCCGGCATCTCGCAACGCCTGATCTACCACCACTTCGGCGATCTCGAAGCCCTCTACCGCGCCGCCGCCGAGCGCCAGGCCGAACGCATGGCCGCCATGGTGCAGCACATCCCTTCCGAGCTGCCCTTCGAGGAGCGCCTGGCCCGGTTCGTGCTCGAGCGCAGCCGGGTGCTGGAGAGCATGACGCCGGTGCGGCGCGCATCGCTGCTCCAGGAGCCCTTCTCCCCTGCGCTGCGCCGGGCCAGGGCGGCGTTCAATCAACGGAGTGAGCAGCGGATCGTGGCGGTGTTCGGCCACGAGCTCGATCGGCTGGACCACGAGCAACGGGCCACCACCCTGGCCGCCCTGGCGGCAGCCGGAGGCTGGGCCTGCTGGGATGCGCTGCGCAGCACCGGACGCACCATCGAGCAGGCCCGCGCCGTCATGTTGCTGACCTACACCCGTCTCCTGGCCGGCTGACCGCCGACCGACGCTCCGAGCTCCCGCACACCGGCCCTCAGGCTCACCGGTTCTGGACCGGTGCCGGGTGGGGAAGGGATCACGCCCGATGAGATCCACCCGGGCCGTGCAGCGACCCCGCCCCCCGGAAGCGAGGCGCGCCTCGCCGGGGCACCGCGAGCGAGGTGCCGAGCCGTGACGATGACCGAGGAGCGAAGCTCGATGGTCCGGCTGCCACCGGCCACCGACGACTGGATGGAACTCGCCGCCTGCAAGGGCAAGACCGGCCTGTTCTTCGGCATCGCGGGTGAGCGACCGGAGCGCCGGGCCCGTCGCGAGGCCTCGGCGCGGCGTGTGTGCGCGGCATGCCCCGTCATCGCGGAGTGCCGGGCCACCGCTCGGGCCAACCGGGAGAACGGCTTCTGGGGCGGCGAATCCGAGGAGGAGCGCGCCGCGGCGGGATTCCCTCCCCGCTCGATCAGCCGCCGCGCGGTACAGGAGGCGGCGAGCCGGGGGATCGCCTCCTAGGACAGCACGGCAGCACGGATCAGCTCCGGGTGGCGCCCAGCGCGGCATACGCCTCGAGCGCCCGCGCCCGGCTCTCGGCCAGGTCGACGATGGGGTGCGGGTAGTCGTCGCCGAGGGTCACCCCCCGCCGGGCCAGCTCCGCGGGATCCACCTCCCACGGGGCATGGATCTGTGAGCTGTCGAGGGGAGCCAACTCCGGCACCCAGCGGCGGACGTAGCTACCGTCGGGATCGTGGCGCCTGCCCTGGGTGACGGGGTTGAAGATGCGATGAAACGCTGCTGCGTCCGGCCCGGTGCCCGCCACCCACTGCCAGTTCCCCACGTTCTGGGCGACGTCACCGTCGACGAGCAGGTGACGGAAGTGGCGCTCACCGATCCGCCAGTCGACGAGGAGGTTCTTGACCAGGAAGGACGCGCAGAGCATCCGGAGCCGGTTGTGCATCCATCCCGTCTGGCGCAGCTCCCGCATGCCGGCGTCGATGATCGGGATGCCAGTGAACCCGCCCTTCCACGCGGCGATCTCCACCGGATCGTCACGCCACGCCAGCCCCGCGTAGCGGGGCTTCATCTCCCGGGTCGGCAGGGAGGGGATCTCCGCCAGCAGGTGCGCGAACCAGTCCCGCCAGGCGAGCTGGCGCACGAGGCTCTCACGGCCGGCAGTGGCGTCACCCACCGCGTCGAGCACGGTTCGCGGGGACAGCGTGCCGTACTTGAGATCGACGGACAGCCGAGAGGTCGCCTGCCGGTCGAGCCGATCCCGGTCCGCGTCGTAGTGGTCGACGATCGCGAGGAACGCTTCGAGGCGAGCACGAGCCTCGAGCTCGCCCTCGGGGAACGGTGACGGCCCGTCGAGCGCGGGCAGCGGCTGGCCCGGATGGTCGAGCACCACCGCGTCGCCCGGAGCCGGCCACGGATCGAGGGGGGTGCGGCGCCAGACCTTGAAGAAAGCGCTGAACACCCTCGACAGGGACCCCTTGGTGGTCAGGATCGAGCCGGGTGGATGGACGAGCGTGCCGTGGAAGGTGTGCACGGGGGCGTCGAGCGCCTTCGCCACGGCCTGGTCGCGGCGGGCGGCGAAGGGGCTGACGTCGGCGTTCCAGTAGAGCGCTCCGGCCTGGTAGCGGGCGACGGTCTGCGGGACGAGCACCACCGGGTCGCCGATGCGCACCAGGAGCCGCCCGCCGACCTGCTCGAAGAGGTCGTAGTCGAGGGCCTGCACGCTGGCGAGCAGCTGGCGGCGCCGGAACGGGCCGGCCGCGTCCAGCAGCCGGGGATCGAGCACGAACAGCGGCACGACCGCGCGCCGCTCGGAGGTGGCCGCCGCCCACGCCGGGTTGTCATCCAGCCGTAGATCGCGGCGGAACCAGACGACCGCGATCTTCTCGGAGCCAGGCATGGCGGGGAGCGTACGCGCCGGGACCGGGAGGTTCCCGCCTCTGGCGGGTCAGGCCAGCGGTCGGCCGAAGGGCAGGACTGGGCACCAGGAGCGGAGGAACGCCTCCGCCCGGTAGCACGCGGCGAGGAGGGGACCGTCCTCGTGGCCGAGGACCTCACTGATCGCCCCCGCGACCCGGCGCGCCGCGTCCGCCCGGATCTCGGCCAGATCGTGGCCGGGTGGCGGGTGGGCGGCGAAGATGGCCCCGGCGGTGGTGAGGAAGTCCGGGAGCACCGTCACCCCCCGCCGCCGCAGCACGGCCAGGGCCTTCGCCGTGACCGGCACCGGCCCGGCCGGCACGACGGCTCCGGCCTGCACCTGCTGCGCGGCCACGTGATCGAGGACCCCGGCTCGGGACCCCACGTAGAGCACATCGGCCTCGCAGGCCACCAGCTCGGGAGCCGGGGTGACCGGTGGGCCGAGATGAGCCACCAGGTCGGGGCCGTGCTCGTCCCAGCCGCCCGCGACCAGCACGGGATCGAGGCCCTCCGGTGAGCACGCCACGCCCGAGGAGGTGCCGACCGCGACCACCCTGGCCCCACGCTCGGAGAGCTCGCGCACCAGTAGCGGACCGACGGGGTCGAAGCACTCGACGGCAGCGGTGCGCCCGTCGAGCCCCCCGAGAGCGGTCGTGCCGGCCTCGGCGAGACCGAGAGCCACGAGCGGCTCACGCTGCTCGAAGTACCGGGCACCGCGGGGGTCGACGGCCCACAACGGGCCCAGATCGGCGGCGGTGATCCCCTTCCCCGGGTCGGGGAGGAACCGGCCGGTGGCAACCGCGGACCGGATCTCCTCCACGAAGCACTCCACCGCCGCCTGGCGCTCGGAGGCGGGCGCGTTGATGCCCGCAGAGGCGCCCCCGACCTGCATCTCGAACGAGGCGAACTGGTAGGTCTGCGAGCGAGCCAGCAGCGCCGCGCCGTCGACCAGGATCTTGGGTGCCTGCCGCACGAAGCCCGACGAGGTCTCCGCGTGGTCGAGGTCGAAGACCACGAAGGCATCGACCGTGGCCAGCTTCTCGCTCCTCACGGCCGGCATTCTGGCATCTCGCCCGCGCGGCGCAGCACCCGCTCGAGGCGAGCCCGGTTGTAGCGCTGGACGAGGAGGCACGGGACGTTGGCCGAGACCGCGTAGACCACCATCGCCGCCCCCAGCCACCAGGGATTCCACAAGAAGAAGACCGGACCGAGTGCCATCAGCACCCAATGCGTGAGCTCAGCCCGGCGCGTCTCGGCGACGAAGCGCCGGAGCTGGGCCGGCGACGTCCCGTGGAGTGCACGCTTGGAGAAGCCGCCCGCGAACACATCACCGGCCTCGGGGAGGTGGTCCTTCCAGCGCTTGATGCGCAGCCGACGCTCGTACCAGCGCCCGTCGCGCTCGAAGCCGCGCAGCCTCGTGAGCGCGCCGTCCCGGTCGAGGCGGGTCAGTGACGCCCGGTGCGCGAACAGCCCCACGATCACGCTGACTGCCGCCCAGATCAGCGAGTCGATCACCACCAACCAACCGACGGGCAGCCGACCGAGATGCATCAGTATCCCACCTGCCGCTCACCGCGGGCGCTGATCGGCACGTCACGCCCCCGCCATCGCACCCGGCGGCGCACGAGCGTCAGCCAGGCGGACCGGACGAACACCGCGACGAAGAACAGCGTGACCAGCGGGTGCAGTGCCGGCACCCACCATCGGAACGACCCGAGCTGCGCCAGCATGACCCGCTGCTGGATCGCGAGCCCTGCCCACGCGGCGACCGCGGCGACGGTGGTGGCCGCTGATCCCGTCTGGGCCGCCTGCACCAGCAGTTGGAGCGGTACCAGCGACGCGCCGACCCAGGCGGCGATCAGCAGGCGCCGGCCCCACGGCACCGAACGAGCGCCAGCGGCCATGTTCTTCGACCAGCCCTCGACCAGCTGACCTGGACCCGAGGGATACATGCGGTACGACAGCAGGCGACCGCCGCCCACCACGTCGACCGGAAGCCCAGCGGTCTCGAAGCGCGCCGCGAGCGCGACGTCCTCGACGATCTCCGAGCGCACGCCCCGATGCCCGTCGAGCGCCACGTAGTCGGCGCGGCTGCACGCCAGGCACGGCCCGAATGCCCCGTGCACCTGCCCCCGGGCCAGACCCGCGGCCCCCGTCCCCATCACCGCGACGACCGAGAACGGCGCGGAGAGCTGCTCGTAGGCGCGCAAGACCCGGTGGTACGGAACGATCGAGAACAGCCCACCCCTCGCCTCGCAACTCGCGACCACCCGCGCCAGCGCGCCGGGCCCGAACGACACGTCCGCATCGACGAAGACCAGGACGCGCCCGCACGCCACCCGCGCCCCCTGCCAGCAGGCCCACGACTTACCCGTCCATCCCGGTGGCGCCGGCTCGCCGGCCAGGACGGTCACCCTGGGGAAGCAGGCGGCGACGGAGCGGGTCGAGTCCTCGGACCGGTCGTCGACCACGATGATCTCCCGAGGAGGGGGGAGCTGCGCCTCGAGTGACCGCAGGAGGGTGGGAAGCGATCGTTCCTCGTTGCGCGCCGGCACGATGACGCTGCAATCGAGGTGTCCAGATCGGCGGCCCGATCCCGACCCGGTCTCCGGTGCGGTCAAGCGGGGCAACCGCCAGAAGAGCACCCACCCGCCGATCCATCCGGCGACGACCAGAGCGAGAGCGGTCACCACGACTCAAGCATGGACGACCGGGACGCCGAACGCTCCTCGGGGCGGGACCCGCCGGGTGCACCTGGCGAGGCCGTCGAGGCCACAATGCTGCGATGGACGAACCCAAACTCATCGACGTCATCGTGGAGATCCCGAAAGGGAGCCGGAACAAGTACGAGATGGATCACGAGACCGGGCGCATCCGCCTCGACCGGCGGCTCTTCTCCGCCACCGTCTACCCGACCGACTACGGGTTCATCCCCGACACCCTGGCCGAGGACGAGGACCCCCTCGACGCCCTCGTGCTGCTGGAGGACCCCACCTTCCCCGGCTGCCTGGTGACCGCCCGGCCGATCGGCGTGCTCTGGATGGAGGACGAGAAGGGTCGCGACGCCAAGATCATCTGCGTGGACCCCCGGGACCCCCGCTTCCGCGACGCCGCCGACATCACCGATCTCTCCCAGGATCTCCTGGCCGAGATCCGCCACTTCTTCACGATCTACAAAGACCTCGAACCGGAGAAGTACTCGCTCATCGCGGACTGGGAGGGGCGGGACGCCGCATGGGCGGAGATCGAGGCATCACGAGCTCGGTACCGGCACTGACGGTCGATGCCCGCCGACGCCGATGTGGTGGTGATCGGAGCCGGCATCGTCGGCCTGGCGACGGCGAGAGCGCTGCGACGGGCCCGACCGGACCTCGCGATCACGGTCCTCGACAAGGAGACCGAGCCGGGCCGGCACCAGAGCGGGCGCAACTCGGGCGTGCTGCACTCCGGCATCTACTACCGGCCCGGCTCCCGCAAGGCCCGGCTGTGCGCGTCCGGTCGGGCCGAGTTGACCGCGTACTGCGAGCAGGTCGGCATCCCGGTCGAGCACTGCGGGAAGGTCATCGTCGCCACCCGGCGTAACGACCTCGAACCGCTCCACGCCCTGCACGAGCGCGGTGAGCGCAACGGCCTGCGGATCGTCCGGCTCGACCGGCGGGGCCTGTCCGAGCACGAGCCGCACGCCGAAGCCCTCGAGGCGATCTTCGTCCCCGCGGCGGGTGTGGTCGACTTCGGCACGGTCACCCGGGCCCTGGCGCGGGACCTCGTGGCGAGTGGGGTGGAGCTCCGGCTGGGCTGCGCGGTCGAGTCGCTCGACGAGCGGGAGTCCCAGGTGGTCGTGCACACCAGCGACGGCGAGCTGCACGGCCGGCAGGTCGCCAACTGTGCCGGGCTGTACAGCGACGTGCTGGCCCGCCGGGCCGGTCTCGAACCAGCCGTGCGGATCGTGCCGTTCCGGGGCGAGTACGTCGAGCTGCTCCCGGAACGGGCCCACCTCGTCCGCCATCTCATCTATCCCGTCCCGGACCTGCGCTTCCCGTTCCTGGGGGTCCACCTCACCCGTGGGATCGACGGACGGGTGCACGGCGGCCCGAACGCGGTGCTGGCACTCGCCCGCGAGGGCTACCGGTGGCGCGATCGGTCGATCCGCCACGTGTCCCACCTCGCCTCCGACCCCGCGGTGTGGCGCCTCGCGCTCCGGTACTGGCGCACCGGCCTCCACGAGATCGCCCGCTCGGTCAGCCGGCGGCTGCTGGTGCGCGATCTCCGGCGGCTGGTCCCCGACATCGGGGCCCAGGACCTCACCCCCGCGCCCTCGGGGGTACGAGCGCAGGCGGTCGACGACCGAGGCTGCCTCGTCGACGACTTCGCCATCGAGGTGACCCCTCGCGCTGTCCATGTCCTGAACGCGCCCAGCCCCGGCGCCACCGCTTCGTTCGCCATCGGCACCTGGCTGGCCTCGGTGGTCCTCGACGGCCATCGACCACCCGAGGCGACCGGCATCTCCCCCGCCAGCGGTTGACCACCGGCTAAAACCCGCCCATGGCCTCCTCCGGCAGTCGCAAGGCGATCCTCGCGGCCCTCCTCGCCAACCTGGGCATCGCGACCGCCAAGTTCATCGGGTTCCTCGTGACCCGGGCGTCGTCGATGCTGGCGGAGAGCATCCACTCGGTGGCCGACAGCGGCAACCAGGCGCTGCTCCTGCTCGGTGGGGCGCGCGCCCGGCGGCCGGCGGACGATGAGCACCAGTTCGGCTACGGCCGCGAGCGGTACTTCTGGTCGTTCATCGTGGCCCAGGTGCTGTTCGTGCTCGGCGGGGTGTTCTCCCTCTACGAGGGGATCGAGAAGCTCCGCCATCCCCACGAGCTCGAGTCCCCGATGTGGGCGGTCGGGATCCTCCTGGTGGCCATCGCGCTGGAGGCCTTGTCGTTCCGCACCGCGGTCGTCGAGTCACGGCCGGCCAAGCGCGACGCTAGCTGGGTGCAGTTCGTGCGGCGCTCGAAATCTCCCGAGCTGCCGGTGGTGCTCCTGGAGGATCTCGGCGCGCTGGTGGGCCTGGTGCTGGCGCTCACGGCGATCGTGCTGGCCGCGATCACCGGCGACTCGCTGTGGGATGGGCTGGGCACCATCTCGATCGGCGCGCTGCTCCTGGTCATCGCGGTGGTGCTCGCCATCGAGATGAAGAGCCTCCTCATCGGTGAGGCCGCGAGCGACGAGGACGATCACGCCATCCGCTCGACTATCCGAGCGCACCCCAGCGTGCGCCACCTGATCAACCTGCGCACCCAACACCTCGGCCCCGACGAGTTGCTCGTCGCCGCCAAGGTGGAGTTCGACGGCACGCTCACCATGCGCGAGCTGGCGAAGGCGATCGATGCCGTCGAGGAGGACATCCGCCGCGCGGTGCCGACCGCCCGGCGGGTGTTCGTCGAGCCCGACATCCGGCGCGCCATCGCCGACGTGAGCCAGGAGATCCCGTGACCCGCGCCGACGACGCCATCCGCGAGCAACTCGAGGCGCTGGGACAGTTCATCCGCTCTCAGCGCCAGCAGGCCCAGCTGTCCCTGCGCGACCTCGCCGCCAGGGCCAACATCTCCAACCCCTACCTCAGCCAGCTCGAGCGCGGGTTGCACGAGCCGTCGATGCGGGTGCTGAAGGCGATCGCCGGTGCCCTCAACCTCCCCCTCGACGCCTTGCTGGCCCGGGCGGGGGTGCTCGGCGACAGCGGCGAGGCCTCGGCCGCGGAGACGGAGCGGGCGATCCTAGCCGACCCCAACCTCACCGACGAGCAGCGCCAGTCCCTGCTCGCCGTGTACCGCAGCTACCTGGAGGCGAACAACCGCAGGGGTTGACCCGTCGGAGCCGGTGGCCACCACTGCCCGAGCCCTCGTCGGGCCGGCTGGCTCGCCTGTGACAACTATCACGCTTGCAATCGCGAGCATAGGGTTGACGAATCGAGCAGTGCTTGATCTACTTAGCACATCGGTCGGCCCAGCAAGCGGCGACCTCCGCTCGCTCCGCTGACCAGACCGCCGCCCGCCACGCGGGCCTGAACCGGAGGCACCCCCATGTCCACCGTCATCGAACGCCTCACCGAGCTCCAGGACAAGGTCGTCGAGAGCGTGACCTCGTTCCAGGAGCCGGTGGTCGAGACCGTCCGCAAGGCCGTCGACACGGTCGACGAGCGCATCCCCGAGCTCCCCACCGACGCCATCACCGAGAAGCTCCCCACCGCCCGGGAGCTGGTCGACAACCAGTTCGAGTTCGCCAGCCGGATGCTCAAGGTCTCGCACGACTTCGTGCTCGCCATCCTCGAGGCGATCGAGCCGGTCACCGAGAAGGTCGTGAAGCCGGCCAGCCCGGCAGGCACCGACGAGACCGCCTCGGAGAAGGCAGCAGCCTGAACCCCCATCCCCCATCCCGGGCCCCGGCGTTCCCCCCGCCGGTCGGCCCGTCTAGGCCTCCCGGTCTCCCCCCACCGGAGGTCTCCCGAGAGGGCCCTCGAGGGCCCTCTCGGTCGTTTTCCCGAGATCTCCTCCGCAGGCCCCGCCGGCACGGGGGAGGATGAAGGCCGAGCTCACGTACCGGCGTGACCTCCTAGGCTGGTCAGCCGTGACCGCGAGCAACACGACTGCGCCCCCGCCGGTCCTCGCGAGCATCGCCGCCCGGACCATCGACGCCACGAAGGTCTACGGGAAGGGTGAGACCGCGGTGTGCGCGCTCGACCGGGTGACGATCGAGTTCGCACGAGGCCGCTTCACCGCCATCATGGGGCCGTCCGGATCCGGCAAGTCGACGCTGATGCACTGCATCGCCGGCCTCGACCAGTTGAGCGCAGGGCGCGCGCTCATCGGTGAAGTCGACCTGTCACAGCTCAACGAGAAGCAGCTCACCATCCTCCGGCGCGACACGATCGGTTTCATCTTCCAGGCGTTCAACCTGGTGCCGACCCTCACCGCCGGCGAGAACATCACCCTGCCGATGGACCTGGCCGGCCGCAAGCCCGACCGGTCCCACGTCGACACCGTGATCGCCACGCTCGGTCTCGGCGATCGCTTGCACCACCGCCCGAGCGAGCTCTCGGGAGGCCAGCAGCAGCGGGTCGCGGTCGCCCGGGCCCTCGCCAGCAAGCTACAGATCGTCTTCGCGGACGAGCCGACGGGCAACCTCGACTCGCGGTCCGGGGCCGAGCTGCTCGCATTCCTGCGACGGGCCGTCGACGAGCTCGCACAGACCATCGTGATGGTGACCCACGACCCGACCGCGGCAGCGCACGCAGACCACGTCGTGTTCCTGGCCGACGGGCGCATCGTCGACAGCATGGATGCCCCGACCGCGGAGCGGGTGCTCGATCGCATGAAGCGCTTCGGTGAGTGAGGCGTGTCCCTCGACCCTTCCGACCTCTCCGACGGTGTGCGGCTGTTCCTCGAGGAGCGCCGGCTCGGCACCTTGACGACCCTGCGACCGGACGGGAGCCCGCACGTGGTGGCCATCGGGTTCACCTGGGACGGGGCCGCGGGGATCGTACGGGTGATCACCTTCGCGTCGAGTCGCAAGGCGGCCAACTTGCGAGCGAACCCCCGGTCACGCGCCGCGGTGTGCCAGGTCGACGGCGGCCGGTGGATCACGTTGGAAGGGACGGCCACCGTGACCGATGATCCGGCCCGGGTGAGCGAGGCGGTCCGCCGCTACGCCGAGCGCTACCAACCTCCCAGACCGCGCGATGATCGGGTGGCCATCGAGATCGAGGTCGACCGGGTCCTCGGTCGGGCATGAACGAGCGAACGATGGGCGACGACTCGGAGTCCGACATCGCCGATGGAGGCGCCGACTCGGCGCTCATGACGACCACGGTCGTGCTGGCGTTGCCCGACGCGCACCAGCGCGCCGCGCTCGCCGACGCCGTCGCCGCCAGCCCCGATCTCCAGCTCGTGGGTGAAGCCGGAACAGGGCGTGACGCGCTCGAACGGATCACCGCCACGGTCCCCGACGTGGCGCTCGTCGACGTCCGGCTCCCGGACCCCGACGGCATGGAAGTGTGTGCGCAGGTCTCCGAGTCGCTCCCCGCCGTGCGGCTCCTGCTCACCGCCCCCACGGACGACGACACCGACGGGGGCTTCCACGCCGGCGCGATCGGATTCGTGCTGGAAGCCGACTTGGCCGACCGGGTGGTCGACGCCCTGCGGCGGGTCGGCTGGGGGGAAGCGCTCCCGAGCCGGCGGTGGGCGCAGCAGGTGCTCGCGGAGCTCGAGGCGCTCAGCACCGAGGCCGCCGACCCCGTGCCCGCACCGTCGCTCACCGAGGACGAACAGGAGGTGCTGGCAGGCCTCGCGGGTGGCAGCGCGCCGGAAGAGATCGCCGCTCGGCGCCGCGTACCGGTGCGGCACGTGAACCTGCAGGCTGCATCCGCCATCGCCAAGCTGCGCCGCTACCGGCGCGACCGGCATCGAGGGAATGGAGCGGGTCGGGCTGATCAACCCTCGTAGGGGCGCATCTCCGCAGGATCCCAGAAGGCGCGCATCGAGGTGATCCGACCCTCGTCGTCGAGGGCGAACACGTCGATGATGTCGACGACGACCTTCGAGCCCCCGACATCGCTGATCGCCTGCATCGGGAACGCCACTTCCCGGCCAGCCACCCGCGCCGGGCCGGTCGGCATGAGCGTGATCGACGACGACAGGGTGTGCACCATGTCCCAGAAGGCTCGGATCTCGTCGTGGCCCCGGTGTACGTCGGTACCCACCGGGTCCTCGATGGTGGCGTCAGGAGCGAAGAGGGCCACGTAGCCCTCCTTGTCGCCCGCGCTCATCGCCTCCAGGTAACGGGTGACCACGGCGCGGATCTCCTCAGGGCTCGGCATCGGCGGATCCTCCATCGGGGGGCTGGTGTCCCCGGCGAGCGTATCCACCCGGTTCGCGTCGGGCAGCAGAACCGGCGCGTCAGCCGCGCAGGACCAACCCCCGGTGGCTGGGCGCGAACCCGACCTCACGCAGCCGGGCCGCCAGCCCCGACGCCGACGCCGGCTCGCCATCGACACGGATGATCTCCAGCCGGCGGACCCGGCCGTCCTTCACCAGCGCGGCCAACCCCTCGACCCAGTGCGGGTGCTCCGCCGCAGCAGGGAACGTGAGGAGGGTACGTCCGCCGCGCTCGAGGAACGCGACCGGATCCCCGGCCACCAGCACCACGTGCGCGCCCGGGGTCCGGGCAGGCCGGCCAGCGGCATCGGGCCACGGCAGCGCCGCACCATAGGGCTGCGCGGGGTCCGTCGCGCTCAGCACCAGCGGCACCAGGTCGTCAGGGCCGGGCTCGCGGCAGGCGCGCAACCGGTCGACCGCGCCGGGGAGCGCGAACTGGGCCCCGCCCAGACCACGGACGAAGTAGCCCCGGCGGACCTGGCCCCGTTCCTCGAGCGCCTGGAGCACGGGGTAGATGGCGGCGAAACCACCCTCCACCCCTTCGGCCAGCACCGCCTCCCTGGTGAGCACCCCGTGGCGCTCCAGCAGCTGCAGGGCCTGTGCGTACGCGGCTTCGGTGGGCGTGGGCGGGGGCGAGAGCACCGGCGAGACGAGGGACCAGCGGCCGGCGGCGGCCGGCGGGCCGAGACGGCTGAGCGATCCGATCGACGGTCGTCGCAGGTCGGGACGGCGACCGAGCGACCGGGCGGCGCCGGTCCCGGACCGCAGACCGGACCTCGACCGGGCGGCACCCCGGCGGGGCGTACCTCCGAGCCTGCTCCGCAAGGGCGACAGCGAGTCGTTGGTGATCTCGCCCGCCCACACGAGCGACCACAGCGCGTCGAGGACGGTGTCGTCGTCGTAGGGCTCACCCGCTCGGTGCACCGCAGCCACGAGATCGGGCCAGAACGACGCGCCCGCGTCGCTCAGATGAGCGACGATCGCGTCGGCGGCGGCCGGCCGTTCCCACGTCCCGGGTCGGTCGGTGAGCAGCGCGGCCTGGTCGCGGAACAGCAACCGCACCCGCCCATCCGTGCTCCCGATGGCCCCCGCCCCCATCCAGACCACCTCGCCGGCGGTACACAACGCGTCGAGGTCCGCCGGCCGGTAGCCGGGGAGGCGGGCCGGGAGGATGTCGGTCTCGAGGACCGAAGCGGGCAGTGCCGCGCCCTGGAGTGTGCCGATGACCTCCACCAGCGCATCGATGCCCCGCCGGGGCACGCCCAGCCCGTGCCATCGGGGCAGGAAGCGGGCCAGGGTGCCCGCTTCGACCGGCTCGACCTCCTTGCGCAGTGCGGCGAGCGAGCGTCGCCGCAGGGTGCGCAAGACGTCGGCATCGCACCACTCGCGCTCCACGCCGCCAGGGCGGAACTCGCCGCGCACCACCCGGCCGTCGCCCTCTAGGCGCTCCAGCGCGGCGCGGGCCCCCTCGGCGGGCAGGCCGTAGCGCCGGGCGACCTGCGCGGTGAGGAACGGGCCGTGGCTGCGAGCGAAGCGAGCGACCAGATCAGCCACCGGGTCCTCGACCGGATCGGTGAACGCGGCCGGCAACCCGAGCGGCAGGGCGGCCCCCAGGGCGTCGCACAGGCGGGCCGCATCCTCGGCCGCCGCGACCCGCGGCTCGCCGGCGACGACCACCTCGATCACCCGGCGCTGGGCGAGCAGCTCGTCGACCCACCGCCCGACCGGAGCGACCCCCTCGGCCCGGGCCTCGAGCTCCCCACGTGACAGCGGACCGACCGTGCGCAGCACGTCGTGGAGCTCGTCGACATCTCGGGCCCGGTGACCCTCGGCGAGACGTTGCAACTCCAGCTCCAGCTCGGCGAGCACCACCGGGTCGATCAGATCGCGCAGCTCATCGGCACCGAGCAGGTCCCGCAGCAGGTCCCGGTCGAGCGCCAGGGCGGCCGCCCGGCGCTCCGCCAGCGGGGCATCGCCTTCGTACATGAACACCGCGATCCACCCGAACAGCAGTGACTGCGCGAACGGCGAAGCGCGAGGGGTGTCGACGGGCACCACCCGGATCCGCCGGGCGCGCAGACCGGCGAGGACCTCACGCAGCGCCGGCAGGTCGAACACGTCGTTCACGCACTCGCGGGTGGCTTCGAGCAGGATCGGGAACTCGGGGTGCCGAGCGGCGACCGCCAGCAGATCGGCCGCCCGCTGGCGTTGCTGCCACAAGGGCGTGCGCCGGTCCGGCCGGCGGCGGGGCAGCAGCAGGGCCCGGGCCGCGCACTCCCGGAAGCGAGCGGCGAACATCGCGGTGGACGGGAGCTGGGAGATGACGAGCTCGTCGATCTCCTCGGGGTCGATCAACAGCTCGTCGTAGGGGAGGGCCTCGACGGCTTCGGGCAGCCGGAGGACGATCCCGTCGTCGCTCCACAGCAGCTCCACGTCGATGCCGTGCCGCTCGGCGAGCCGGGCCTGGAGGGCCATGGCCCACGGGGCGTGCACCGGGGCGCCGAAGGGCGTCAGGATGCAGACCCGCCAGTCACCGATCTCGTCCCGGAAGCGCTCCACGACCACCGTGCGGTCGTCAGGCACCACTCCGCCACACGCCTCGGCCTGCTCCTCGAGGTAGGCGATCAGGTTGTCCGCGGCCCAGCGGTCGAGGCCGAGCTCGTCGATGAGGCGCTGGCGCTGGCCGGCCGGGTCGGCGCGCACCGCTCGCACGAACGCCCCGAGCGCCCGACCCACCTCCACCGGCCGCCCCGGCCCGTCACCGTGCCAGAACGGCATCTTCCCCGGTTGGCCCGGGGCGGGAGTCACGACGACCCGCTCGGGAGTGATGTCCTCGATACGCCAGGTGCTGGCACCCAGCAGGAACGTCTCCCCCGGGCGGCTCTCGTACACCATCTCCTCATCGAGCTCGCCGACCCGAGTGCCGTCGGGGAGGAACACCCCGAACAGCCCGCGGTCGGGGATGGTGCCACCGCTGGTCACGGCCAGCCGCTGCGCGCCCGCCCGGCCCCGCAGCACACCGGCGGCGCGCTCCCACACCAGCCGCGGCCGCAGCTCGTTGAACTCGTCGGAGGGGTAGCGACCCGACAGCAGGTCGAGCACCCGCTCGAGCACCTCGTCGGAGAGCTCCACGAAGTTCGCGGCTCGGCGCACCACGGCGGCGAGCCGCTCGAGTGGCCACTCGTCGAGCGCGCACATGGCGACGATCTGCTGCGCGAGCACGTCGAGTGGCTGGCGGGGGTAGCGGGTCGACTCGATGAGCCCCTGCTGCATACGCTCGACGACCACCGCGGTCTCGAGCAGGTCGGCCCGGTGCTTCGGGAACACCTTGCCCCGGCTGGGCTCCCCGACCTGGTGGCCGGCGCGCCCCACCCGCTGCAATCCGGTCGACACCGCACCGGGCGACTCGACCTGCACGACGAGATCGACGGTGCCCATGTCGATGCCCAGCTCGAGGGAGCTGGTGGCCACCAACGCCCTCAGCCGCCCCTGCTTCAGCTCGTCCTCGATCTGCAGGCGCCGCTGGCGCGACAACGACCCGTGGTGCGCCTTGACCAGCTCCTGCTCCGGAACCGGGGCGGTGCCGTCGCCCTCACCGGCGCGGTTGCGGCCCTCGAGTGCCAGCTCGTTGAGCCGGGTGGCGAGGCGCTCGGCCAGACGGCGGGCGTTCACGAAGATGATCGTGGACCGGTGAGCCAGCACCAGCTCGAGCAGCCGGGGGTGGATGGATGGCCAGATCGAACGGCGGGCCCGTGGCGCCAGCGGGCCCGCGTCGGGGTCCTCGACCAACTCCCCGAGCGCACCCATGTCTTCGACCGGGACCACCACCTCCAGCTCCATGGGTTTGCGGACCCCGACGTCGACGACCGTGACCGGGCGAGGCTGGTGCGGCTCGTCGAAGCCCCCGAGGAACCGGGCGATCTCGTCCAGCGGGCGCTGAGTGGCGGAGAGCCCGATGCGCTGGAACGGCCGCTCTACCAGCTCGGCGAGTCGCTCCAGGGACAGGGCGAGGTGCGCGCCGCGCTTGGTGGGGGCCAGCGCGTGGATCTCGTCGACGATGACGGTCTCCACCCCTCGCAGGGTCTCGCGAGCGGACGAGGTGAGCAGCAGATAGAGCGACTCGGGGGTGGTGATGAGGATGTCGGGCGGGTGGCGTCGTAGTCGCCGCCGCTCCTGCGCAGGCGTGTCGCCGGTGCGCAACCCGACCGTCGGGGTGTGCAGCGGCACACCGAGCCGCTCGGCGGCGAGGGCGATCCCCCGCAGCGGGGCGTGCAGGTTCTTCTCCACGTCGACCGCGAGGGCGCGCAGCGGTGACACGTAGACCACGCGGGTACGCCGAGTGGGGTCGTCGGGTGGCGGTTCACGAGCCAGCCGGTCGATCGCCGCCAAGAACGCGGCGAGCGTCTTGCCCGAGCCGGTCGGCGCCAGGATCAAGGTGTGCTCGCCGGCGACGATGGCGGGCCAGCCCCGCTCCTGGGCCGGCGTCGGGGCCGGGAACGACGACGTGAACCAGTCGCGCACCGGAGGCGAGAAGCAGCCGGGAGACACATCATCCACGGTACCGACGAACCGTTTGGGTCAGGTCAGTGACGTGGCGCAGCCTTCGTGGACGAGACATGTCATCGAATACATGTCTCCCCTGACGCTGACCAGGACGTTGGTGACGGGACACCATGTCCACACGAGGCGGGCGTTGTCGCGCGGCCTGCCCCGGCATGGGATCAGATGCAGCTCAAGCTCTCGCTCAACCGTCCTGGTTCAGGCCCCGTGACCCACCTGCGGGTGACCACCGACCTCACCGTCCGCATCGGTGACTTGGCGCGTGAACTCTACGACCGTGACCCCTACCGCAACTCGCGAGGCGTGATCGCGAACGACCAGATCGATCGAGACCACCTCACGATCCGTGTCGACGGACCTGGACCACCACGTGTTCTCCCACCCGATCTGACGCTGGCGGACGCCGGGTTGCAATCCGGCAACCGGATCTCACTCGTCACCGAGAGCGAAACCTTCGCGACACCGCACCCAGAAGCGGCGCCGGCGAGGATCATCGTCCTTGACGGACCTGATGCGGGGCTCTCTCTCCCACTACGTACCGGCGCCAACACCGTCGGTCGGGATCCAAGCTGTGACGTCGTGGTCTCGGACCCCATGGTCTCGAAACGCCACGCCCGCGTGAACGTGACCGACACCGTCGAGATCATCGATCTCGGCTCGGCCAACGGGGTCGCGGTCGGCGGTGACCTAGTGCAACGCTGCGTCATCCGATCAGAAGACCGCATCGTGATCGGCGATTCGGTGTTGCGCGTAGAACACCATGGCAACGCCGCGGCCCATCAGGCCGGCCCGGTCGTCTCGTTTAACCGATCGCCGTACCTCGATCCGATCTTTCCCGATCGGGCTCTCCCCGCACCAGAGCCGCCCGATCCACCGGAGCGGCAGCGCTTTCCCGTCATCGCGATGGTCGTGCCGGTACTCATGGCCGCGACGCTCTTCCTGATCACTCGCCAGGCGGCGTCGATCCTGTTCGTCGCGTTCAGCCCCCTGTTGATGATGGGGAGCGTCATCGAGAGTCGGTGGGCTGGCCGCAAGGCTTACCAAGCTGCGCTGCAAGAGTTCCACCGGGCACTCGAGGCTCTCGAAGTGCAGCTCGGTGAGCTTCAAGCAACCGAAGTGGAAGGACGCCACCACGAACATCCCGACACGAGCGAGGTCGTAGCCGCCGCCCATCAACGGCAACAGCTCTTGTGGTGTCGCCGCCCCGATCGCCCACACTGGCTCGACATCCGCCTCGGCGTGGGGATGCAGCCGAGCCGGGTGACCGTCGATCTCCCGCCACCACGACGGGCGCGCCCTGAGGTGGTGAACGAGTTGAAGGAGCTGATTGCCCGGCATGCCACCGTCGGGCCGGTCCCGGTCGTCACCTCGCTGACGGCGTCAGGCTGCATAGGCATCGCCGGACCACGACCTGATGCCCTCGCAACAGCCCGCGCACTGCTCACGCAGCTCGTCACGCTCCACAGTCCAGCGGAAGTGGTTGTAGCGGCCTTGCTCTCTTCCGAGACCGCCAGTGCGTGGGAGTGGCTGGCTTGGCTGCCCCACACGACCTCGGAGCACAGCCCGCTCGATTCCGAGCATCTGAGCGCGACTCCCGGAAGCTGCACTGTCCTAGTCGCCGAGCTCGAAGAGCTAGTGGCAATGCGGGCCAAGGAAGCGTCAACGGACGCTCCGACACCTCTCCCCGTCGTGGTCGTCTTGGTGGAGGACGACCACGCCGTCGAGCGGAGTCGCGTGGTCGATCTGGCTGAACGTGGTCCAAAAAGCGGGGTCCACGTGATCTGGATCGCGTCGTCACGACACCGTCTCCCTGCAGCATGCACGATGTTCGTCGAGATCGCCGGCGACGGACAGGGCGCCCAGGTCGGTGCCGTATCGAGCGGTGGCGTGACGCGCCTCGATGCTCGTGAGCAGCTCGACGTCGGCAGCGCCATCGAGCTGGCGCTGGCCCTTGCCCCCGTCGTCGACAGTGGAGCACGCGTCGACAATGCGAGTGATCTGCCATCGAGTGTGTCGTTCCTCTCACACCTGGGGGTGGAGCTCGCTCAGTCTCCGGAAGCGATGCTGGAACGGTGGCGCCAGTCCGGTTCGCTCCCCGACACCGCAGCAGGCCCAACCACCTCTGCACGTGACACGGGGCTCGGAGCCCTCGTCGGATTGATGGCGTCGGAACCTCTCGTGCTGGACCTGCGTCGACACGGTCCCCATGCGTTGGTCGGAGGCACCACAGGCTCCGGGAAGAGCGAGCTCTTGCAGAGCTGGATCATCGGCATGGCGGTGAACCACAGCCCTCTCCGGGTCAACTTCCTCCTCGTCGACTACAAGGGCGGTGCCGCGTTCCGCGAGTGCAAGGACCTTCCCCACACCGTCGGTCTCGTCACGGACCTCTCGCCACATCTCGTGGACAGGGTCCTTCATTCGCTCCACGCAGAACTGCGGTACCGGGAGCACCTCCTCAACCGGAAAGGCGTCAAGGACCTGGTCGAGCTCGAGCGGCAAGCCGATGCCGAAACGCCCCCGTCGCTCGTCATCATCGTCGACGAGTTCGCAGCCCTCGTCACCGACGTCCCGGGATTCGTCGATGGTGTGGTCGACGTCGCCCAACGGGGCCGCTCACTCGGTCTGCACCTGATCCTGGCCACACAACGCCCAGCTGGCGTGATCAAGGACAATCTCCGCGCCAACACAAATCTCCGACTGGCGCTGCGGGTCGCGGACCGAGATGACTCCATCGACGTCGTCGGGGAACCGATCGCAGCGGCGTTCGATCCCGACCTTCCCGGTCGTGCGATCGCCAAGATCGGACCGGGCCGTCTGCGAACGTTCCAGACTGCCTACGTGGGCGGTTGGACCGGTTCCGAACCGCCACCAGCAACGATCGACATCGCCGAGCTCGCCCTCGTCGATCGAAAGGCCTGGGAGAAGCCAGCCCGTAGCAAGCCGGTGACCGATGGCCAGGAACGAGGACCCAACGACCTCGCGAGGCTGGTGGAGAACGCGCAGGCGGCGGCCGAGGCCGCAGCGCTTCCGCCTCCACGCCGCCCATGGCTCCCCGAGTTGGCTGACGTCTACGATCTCTCACGCCTGCACTTGTCGCGACGCGACGACGATCTTGTCTTCGCCGTAGCCGACCTGCCTGATGAGCAGCGTCAGGGGACCGTTTCGTTCCACCCGGATCGCGACGGCAACATGGCGATCTTCGGAACATCGGGGGCCGGCAAGAGCACCGTGCTGCAGACCCTGGCCATTGTCGCTGGTTTGGGATTGCGCGGTGGACCCTGCCATGTGTACGGCTTGGACTTCGGGTCACGTGGCTTGCAGATGATCGAACCACTCCCTCATGTCGGTTCGGTGATCGCCGGCGATGACACTGAGCGCGTCACGCGTCTCCTGCGATGGCTTCGCGAACAGATCGACGAGAGGGCGAGGCGATATTCCAGGGTTCGCGCCGCCACGATCACCGAATTTCGAGAGCGTGCCGACGCTCCTGACGAACCTCGATTGCTCGTCTTGCTCGATGGGATCGGGGCGTTCCGGCAAGCCTTCGAAGCGGGCTCACTCGTCCGCTATCACGAGATGCTGCTGTCGATCGCTGGCGACGGCCGGCCGGTAGGAGTACATCTGGTGGTCACCGCCGATCGATCAGCCGCCATCCCGTCCTCACTCGCCTCCGTCATCCAGAAGCGGCTCGTGCTGCGACTCGCGGGTGATACCGAATACACGTTTCTCGGTGCACCTGCCGACTTCTTCGCCACCGGAGGACCGCCGGGGCGTGGAGTCATCGATGGAGTCGAGGTGCAGGTGGCGGTGCTCGGGGGCAGCCCTAACGTGGCAACGCAAGCCCGAGCGATCGAGGAGCTCGCAGAGCGGATGGCGAAAGATGTCGTTCGCCCGTCGGCCGTCCCCATCGGTCGACTGCCCGAACGTGTCGAACTCGCATCGCTCCCGGTTGCCGTAGAGGGCTCGCCCGTGTTCGGGATGAGCGACGAGACGCTCCAAGCAGCGGTGTTCCCCGATCGCGAGGTGTTCCTCGTGGCTGGCCCGCCCCAGTCGGGCAAGACGACGACGCTGCTCACACTGGCGCAGGCGATCACTCGCATCCGGCCCGAGGCCCGCATGGTGCTGGTGACGCCCGACCCTTCTCCGATCGGGGACCGTTCGCTGTGGAAGCTCGTCGTGACGGGCGAGGACAACATCGCGGAACTCGCGCCGAAACTGACGGCCGAGGTCAACGACGACCGGGACCTGGTGATCGTCGTCGATGACGTCGGCGAGCTGATCAGCACCGGGGCGGACCCTGCTCTCCATGAGCTCTTCAAGACCTGCCGCCGGTCCCGAGCGGCTCTCATCACTGCCGGCGAGACGAGTTCACTCACCGGCGCGTGGCCCTTGCTCCAGCCGATCAAAGCCATGCGTCACGGGCTGGCACTCACGCCCGACCAGTTCGATGGGGACACGGTGTTCAAGACGCCTTTCCCACGCATGAACAGCGCCGACTTCCCACCTGGTCGTGGCCTCTACGTCCGCGCCGGGCGGGTGACGAAGGTACAGGTCGCGCTTCCCCTCGATGACACCACCCCGGGGAGTCCTCCCCCTTCCCTGGAGTGGAGAAGCATCGGATAGTCAACATCGACCCTACTCGATGCAGCCAGTCCAGATATCCAGAAGGTCCTTCGAGACACGAAGGGCACACACGACATGAAAGGAACCGTCAATGACCAGCATCACTCACGGCATGAACCCGGAGGAAGTTGAGGGTCTGGGACACCGTCTCCAGCAGATCGCGGACCAGGTTCGTCAGCTCACCTCGGAGCTCAATGGACGGATCGGCTCCACCACCTGGGTGGGGCCGGACGCCACCCGTTTCAAGGATCAGTGGTGGCCGGAAAAGCGAGCCAACCTCCACCGCATCGCCGACGATCTCCACGGCTTCGGCCAGAGCGCCCTCAACAACGCCGCCGAGCAGCGTCAGGTGAGCAACTGACTTCGCGAGGATCCGATGATTCGAGTAGGCCATGGGGGACCGGCGACGGAGCGGGTCCTGAGAGATCACTCCGTCCCCGGCCTCCCTGGTCCTGCTGACCCATGAGGGTAGGAGGGGTGGTCACGGTGTCAGCACCCATGCTCGGGATGAATCCCGATGAAGTCGAAGAGCTTGGTAGGCTGCTTCAAAGCCACGCGGAACGCCTCCGCTCGCTCGTCTCCCAAATCACCGGGAACGTCATGTCCACGGGCTGGGTCGGACCGGACGCGACGCGATTCACACACGAATGGTGGCCGGCGACCCGGGCACAGATCATCGCCTGCGCCGAAGACCTTCACGGCTTCGGCCAGAGCGCTCTCAACAACGCCGCCGAACAGCGACGCGCGAGCGGCGTACTCGGCGAACAGGTGCCGATCAGCACACCCAACGGCACGGCAATGCAGCGATCCGACAGCGGAGACCCACTCACCCAGCTCAGCACACGGATCGCGCAGATCGACACCGTCAGCTCATGGGCTTCATTGCTTACTTCGGTGTACGGGGAAAGCAGAAATCTCCCGGGTCTCCGGCGGCTTGGAGATGCCTTGGCGGTGCCCGGCTACATGGTGGACGTCTACGACGTCGTCAACACCTTTGTTAGTGGAGACCGCACCGGTGCCGCTGTCGGCGCGGCCCTACTCGGAGGCGACATCGCCGCCGACTCCTTCAAGCGGACCGGGACTCCTCTCGGTTACGGGCTCGGCGTAGCAACGCAAAGCTGGGTGGAAGTGGGACGCGCCGCCAGAGAAGTGGATTGGAGCAGCGATGGCTTGCAGCACATCACCTCTGCCAGCCTGGGTGACTGGGCAGACGCCTTTGGCGAAGCTTCCATGCAGCTGCCGACGAAGCTCTGGAAGATCTTCGGGTGGTGAAACGCCAAATGACGAACCCCGATATCAAGCAGGAGATGTTGCTCACACTCACGGACGATGAGGTCATCGCCCTCGCTGCGCTGTCATCGATGCCGTGGCCCGGCGGGGCACCGACCGTCGAGGCTGATGAGGAGTCCGTGTCGTTCGCGGTCTTCCGTGGCTGTAGGTCGCTCATCGCACGCGGATACGATCCTGGAGCGCTGAGCGACGTCCCCGAGCTCGCTATCGCCTGGGAGGCGTTGGCTGCGCCAGCACGCATCACGCTCTACCTCGGTGATGACGAGTACCGGCGGGCGACGTGGGGTTTCGCGAGCGTCCACCACCGGTCTGAGACATCCTGGATCATCGAGACTGTCAACGTGATCGGGGTACACCGCTTCGCGCGCGCCACAGCGGCAGACAATCGCCAGTTCTTGGAATCCCTCATCAAGGCTGCGCGTCGGCACGCTCCGACGCCGGAGAGAGAGGACGATACGCCGGTGTGGCTCTGCGCATTGGCGTCCGGTCCGACAGGAAAGACCCTGGTCGCCGCGCGACGTGATGAGGTCGTGCGCTGCAGCGTCGACCTCGACCATGGCATAGTGAACGTACTGTCGTCGCTGGATGCGTGTGAGATCACGGAAGCTATCGAAGTTCTCCTCGCCGCCAGCAACGGTAAAAGACCAAGTGAGTGAGTAGGCATGGCGGGCCAGATGCTCGGGATGAATCCCGATGAAGTCGAAGAGCTCGGTAGGCAGCTCCAGAGCCACGCGGAACGCCTCCGCTCGCTCGTCTCCCAAATCACCGGGAACGTCATGTCCACGGGCTGGGTCGGACCGGACGCGACGCGATTCACGCACGAATGGTGGCCGGCGACCCGGGCACAGATCATCGCCTGCGCCGAAGACCTTCACGGCTTCGGCCAGAGCGCTCTCAACAACGCCACCGAACAGCGACGCGCGAGCGGCGTCGGCGACGGCACAGAAGGGTTGCCGGGCTGGGTCGGTCGCACCGGGAGTATCGAGCAGTCTGGCGAGAAGCTGTTTCAACGCTTTCACTCAACGCGGGAGTCGATCGTGCAGGCGATGCTCGATTCTCGGGAGACGGGACGGAACGAGATCCAGATCCGCCGTCTCGACAACGAGAAGTTCATCGTCGTGCTACCCGGCGTCGTCGATCTGAGCCAGGGGTTGAAGAACCCATTGGTGGCGCCCGCTGCCTGGATGACCACCCAGGAAGACACCGCGAGGCTCATGCGCAACGCGATCGGTGAGTGGGCTTCCCCTGGGGGTTACGACACCTATGCTGCTCAGGTGAAGCAGGCGATGGAGCGAGCCGGGGTCCCAGCGGGTGCTGATGTCTTGCTCGTCGGCCACAGCTACGGTGGGTTCGCGGCGATGAACCTCGCGACAGATCCCAGCTTCAATTCCGCTGTTGGGAGCACGAACGCCACCGGATACCACGTCAACGTGACCCACGTGGTGGCTGCAGGTGCCGACACCGAGCATTACCTGTCTCGTGTTCCCAAAGAGACCCATGCTCTGGTCTTCAACAATCGATACGACGTGGTCTATCAGGCTGAGGACCAAGGCAACGATCGATGGCTCGACCGGAACATCGCGGATTGGTCACCGCATCATCCCAATCACCTCGCGCTCGAGTTCAACGGCCGAACGACATGGGCCGACGGTTCCGGGTACGGGCACGATGTCCCCGTCTATGCGACCTGGCTCCAGCAGGCCACTGATCACCCCCGCTTGGCATCCTGGCTCGACAGCGCATCCGGATACGCCGAGGGAGGCTACGTCAGCAATCATCGCGTCCCCACTCCGAGATGAGCCGCAGGACGGCCCGAGGAGCGCTGCTCGCGATCACCGGCCTGGTCGGGGGCGCATTACTGGTGATCGCGGGCCAGCCGAGAGCCGTGGACCGGGAACGGTCGGCGCTCCAAGGAGACCGCAGCGCCGTCGAGGACTTCTGTCAAGAGAGCAGCGCACTCACTCATCCAGAGGTGGTCTTCGACGGGACAGGGTGGAACTGTGCCGGACGACAGAACGGCTTCTGGTCGCTGGATCCTGTCGACCCGGTGATGGTCTGCCACAGCCTGGGGATCGAGCCACCTCGACCTCCACGTCAGAACCCCGAGGGCATCAGCTGCGAGTGAGAGCACGATCCATCTACTATCGCCAGTTTGATGGCGGACCACGAGCAGGCTGATCAGGAATCGAGAGCGCCGACCATCCGACGGCGGCGTGCCGTGCTGATCTTCGTGGCCGCGGTCGTCGTGGCCGCCACAGTGGCGGCCCTGGCCGAGGTCGAGAGCAGCGACCGTAATGCGGAAGGCGGCGCAACGGTTCCTACCGAACGGGTGGGGAGCGAACCGACCACCACGCTCGTCAGCCAGCTGCCGGACGGCTACATCGGCGAGGTGCATGTCGAGGTCCGCCCCATGCTCGATGGCATCCACGTCGTCGAGCTCCGCTGGGGTCCGTGGCGCCGGACGATCGTCCACGATGATTCGTTCCCTGCCTCGTACCACTTCGCGAAGAAGGACCTTCATTCACCGCCGCTGGTCGTAGCCGGCTCGGGTGTCAGCGTCGCCGTCGGGACCGGCCAGGGCGCAGCGCCATCCAACGACGTCAACGACGGCTGGAACAGCTCAGGCTCGACCGAGTGACAGAGATCGACCGAGCCAGAAGGGACGATCACCGAGGAGCGTCAAGCTGGTAGGCACGAAGGAGCTGCTCGGCTCCCAGCCGAGCAGCTCTCAGTGCTTCAGCAGGTTCCTCCCCGGCGAGAATCCGATCGAAGGCCCTGATGACGAGCGCCCGGATCTCGCGACGGGGTCCCACCTGCGGACCAGCGAAGACCTGGTCGTCGGGCACTGCTGCGAGGATGTCATAGGGGACCTCAAGCTGGGGATGCGCCGACCAACGCTCGGTGAGCGCTGGATCCAATGTAGCGGTCGGTGAGATCGGCACGTAGCCCGTGGTCCGCGCCAGCTCTGCCTGCTGTCTGGGGGAGGCGAGAAAGGCAGCCAGGGAAACCGCTACGGCAGGGTCAGCATTCCCCCGAGCCGTGACCCACCAGGCGGCCCCACCTGCCAGCGCGCCGCTTCCGTGCATCCAGGCAACATCCCTGTCCGATGCTCCAACTCGAGTTGGTGCTGGAAGCGGTCCCACCGCATAGTCGTCGGTCGAAACGCCCACGCCGCGGGCGACCTCGATCGTGGCTCCCAACGAACCGGACGTGTGCGGCACCATCGCACCGGGACGTTGCTCGCTCAGCAACAGCATGAGGTCCTCAGCACCCGAGGGGTTCGTCCCGACGTAAGTCGCGGCCCCCTCGTTGACCAGGTCACGCAGCTGGCTGAGGTCGGCGATCAGCTCGGGGGCGTCGAGGTGTGCGAACGCCTCTTGCCCGACCTGACCGATGAGTGGCTGCCCTTGGCGCGCCGGCCATTGCTCAGCGACCCAGACGATCAAGTTCTGGTCGAAGACGAGTCCCTGACTCGAGCCTGACGCGGTGAGCATGCGTGTTGCCGCCGCGACATCAGCGATGGTCTGAGGCGGCTCGTACAGCCCGGCTTCGGCGAGCAGGTGACGGTTGTAGTAGAGCAGCGGGGTAGATAGGTTGAACGGGATCGCCCACAACTCGCCGTCCAGGCTCCAAGTGAGCCTGGCCACGTCGAGCAGCTCGCGGTCCAGCGAGGAGCCGATGAGTTCGAGGCATCCTTCCGCGGGCAAGAACGCGCCGGAGTCGGCGAGTCGCCGCACGTCGACCTCAGCCGCCAAGACAAGATCCGGCACCCGGGCTCCCTCCGGGAGGGCTCGCAGGCGTGCCTCGACATCGCTCAGCGGCACCAGCTCCGACTCGACTGGGATCCCTCGTTCGACTTCGAAGCGGTGAAGGAGGTCTGCGACCTTTGGTTGGTACTCAGATCCGACGCCGTACCAGACCCACAGGTGATCAGAGGCCATGTCGCCGGCCGGGCGGCTGCAGGAGGCGCCAGGTCTCGCCGATTCACCGCGAGGGCCCTCGCTCCCGGAGCATCCCAGCGCCAGGCTGATCAGCAGCACCGACGAGACAACGACGATGCTTCGCCGCCCGCGTCCGGCAACCAGGCGAGACCTCAATGGTCGGCGTCGGCGAAGCCTAGCTTCGCGTCGAGGAACGGCTGCAGGAACGGCCGGCACCGCCTGGCAAACTCTTGCATCGCCCGCAGAGACGGGTCGTCGAGCCCGTGCAGGGTCAATTCGGAGACCAGCTGGCTCCGATAGTTCTTGAGCGTATTGAGCTTCAATCCAGTACGCAGGGAGAGCTCACGGTATGACGGCTCGGTGGGCACCTCCAACAGCGCCGTCCAGAGCTTCGCATGGCCCGCATGCTGGACGAGGCGACCGTACTGATCGGCACGACGCCACGGAGATCGTGACGAGGGCAACCAAGGTCGCAGTACCGGATCGGGATCCGCCCAGCCCTCCTGCTCAACCTGGCGTAGCATCGCCAGCTGCTGATCGAGCGGAGTGCTCTTGGAGATCACGGTCGCTAACGGGAAGGCCTCCCATGCATCGGCCAAGAGGTTCGCAACCCAATCATCCCCCTGCGTGAGCACCACCAACCTCGTCGCGCTGTTGTTGGTCGCGACGGCAAGAAGAACGTCGAGTCCGTTGTGCTGCTCATGCGGGTAGGACAGGTCGATCAGTGCGAGCTGGAACTCTTCGCCGAGATCGAGCAACGAGTTGACCTCCACGAGGTTGCGAGCGATCAAAACCTGCCAATCGAGCCGGGATCGCAAAACGTCGGCGAAGAGCCCGGCAACGCTCGTCGCGTCGTCGACCAGAAGCGCCACGGTCATGGCAACGACCTCCGAGGGTAACGACTCATGTGAACAAGAGCCCGGGCACGAGTGCCTCGCCCGGTTCGCTCCAGGGTCAGAGCATCCGGGCCCAGCTCGGCCCTTAGCGTGTCGAGCCCGCGTCCCGCCGGAAGTTCAGTCACATCGAATCCCCCCGCCTCGTCCTCCACCTCGACGATGATGCAGCCTTGCTCGGGTCTTTGCTCGATCCGCAGCCAGAGGCTCGGCGTGTGCGCGTGCATCGCGTTCGACACGAAGACCGACAGGATCCGTTTGATCTGCCGCGCAACCTCCGCCTCCACGACGAGGCTCCCGGCTTCCAGCGTCGGGGACTCGAAGATTTGGACTCCCCGTTGCTGTGCTCGACGAAGGAACGGCTGGATCACTTCGGCCAAACGGACCCCGCCGCTCCCGATGACTTCGTCGAGCTGACGGAGACGGAGCCGATGATCCAGCTCATCGAGCTCGCCCACGATCTCATCGGCGGGTAGGAAGTGACGCCCATCGCTCTCGACGCGCATCCGCAGGAATCGCAGTTCCGAGCACACGTCGTCGTGGAGCCAGTGGCTCCGGCGTCGGTGCTCGCGCATCATCAGGAGATGCTCCCTGCGCTGCTGCCGGCCCTCGAGACGCCCTCGGGAGCCGTGGAGAACCGAGAGCGTCACCGCGGCCACCAGGACCACCACCACCACCATGAGGTACAGCACCACCAGCCGCGTCGGAGAGGTACGAGTCACCAGACCGGTGAGGACGAGGCCCACCACGATCCCGAGATGAACCGGCGAGAGCGTCACCCGTCGCAGCATCGAACGCGCGCCCAGCAACACACCGAGGGTGGCCCCGGTTCGATACAGGTCGCAGCCCACCATGACCCCGAACGGCCAGCAACCGAGCATCGCCCAACCTGAGGTCAAGCCCGCGAAGCTGGCCGAGCCCAAGAACACCGTCACTGCACGGAGCGCCGCGACCTGCCATGGCGTCCCCCATCGTGACGCGAGCCGGTGAGAGGGGACGCTCACCACGAACGCGAGCACCCCCGCGGTGGCGAGCCCACCGACGAGCACGACCGCTCGAGCGCTCAGCTCAGCAACGGATGCCCCGGTCCAGATGATCGGCCACGACGAACCGGCGAGGAGCGCCGCACCCTCGACAGGAGCAGCGAGCTCGGCCACGATCGAACCGGGCGAATCATCCCCGTCATCGTCCATCCACACCCGCGGCCCAGCCACGAACGCCAGCCACAGATCGACCCGGTGGGCGCCCGCGTCACGCACGCCGGTCATGGCCTGACCATCCGTTCACGCTCGAGCAGGGGAAGGTCCTCGACCGTCACGAGGCGTACCGCCAAGGCGTATTCGACCAGCCGCGACCGACGCCCTGCAGCAAGCCGGCCGGGGCCACCGTGCAATCCCCGAACCCCAGTTCGGCTCAGCTTCTGGCAGACCGCATCGAGCTGGCGGTTGAACTTGGTGAGCGTCCAGCCCAGGCGCTTTGCGGCTTCTGCCGAAGTCGGAATCCGGTTGGCAGCACCTGGCCTCTCAATCAGCGCTCGCTCTGCCAGGGCGAGCACGACCAAACGCTGGTTGTCCGTGAGGTTGGTGGGGTACAAGGTCGTGCAACCCGAGTTGTTCGCGACCGATCTGGCGATCTGCAGCACCGGCTCGTCGAGGTGCAAGGTGAGCAGGTAGTTCGTCGGCCCGGCCGTGAACCGCACCTCCGTCACGCCGAACAGCAAGGGCAGTGCCGCGCCGGGAGCGAACCACGCATGCATGGCACCATCACCATCGCTGACCGTCGCCGCCAGTGCAGAACCCACGTTCTCGAGCCACCAGTACCGGTCGAAGTACAACCGGAGGAAGCTACGGTGCAGGTAGGGATTGTCGTCCACAGCGAGGTCGCCCTCACGGCCGATCACGAACGGGTCGGGTGGAGCCACGTCCAGCCACTCGCCGCAGAAATCGACTCGCAACCGGGGTGCCGCCTCGAACGGCGCCGAACCGTGCCAGGGGGCGGAACATCGCATGCAGATCATCCCCCCGGCATGACGGCACACGCGGGTCCCGTGAAGTCAGACACCCGGCTGCCGACCACAGCGGCGACCTGGAAACACCCGGCCTCGCCAGGCACGATCCCTAAGTCGACCATCGAGGTCCCTCGACGGCCACCATCCAGCATGGCGAGCATCTCAGGGGGCCATCCAACGTCGATCGATGTGCCCACAACTAGACCGTCCGCTACGTCTATCAGTCCGTCGGCTGGCACGTCGAACCACGCTGAACCGTCGGGAAACGTGCCATCCCATCGAGCGATCCGGAAGGACACATCGGGACCCGTGTAGGGGCTCTGGAACGTGATGAAGACGAACGGGGACCCGTTGTAATCCTTCAGCACTCGAACCATGACATCCGTCGGGACGGCGAGGGCCGGTGGAGGCAGGGATGGTGCCGGGTCGGGGGCGACCTCCGCTCGAGACTCGGCGGGGTGGGAACCACTCTTGCCCGTGCTGAGAAACCCGATCGAACCGAGACCAACGACGCCTACTGCTGCCACGGCGGCGATCAGAGCGAAGCGCCGATGACGCGTCCCGGTCGCCGGGCCAATCGACTCGGCTGTCGCCGGCCGTGACGATGGAACAACCGTGCCAACCCCCTGCGGTCGGCGGATCGTCTCCTCCAGGTCGTCCACCGGTCGTACACCGCTCGGCACCGTGGTCCCGGGTCCAGCGGTCTCCGCCGCACGGTGGGATGACGGCGAAGCACCCTCGAGGTTCTGCGCCTCTGGCGGGGCGCCGGGTCGGTTCCTGCGTGCATGCTCGCCCGCCTGTCCTGGCGGCGTGACAGACGGGGACGCCAGCGGTGCCGGGGGTGGCGCGAGCGGCGTCACGGCCGGTGACACGACCTGGAGGCTGGCTCGCCTGGTGCCGTCCTGCTCGTCCGCGGGGGTCACCTCCACCACCGGCTGGTCCACGATCTCGTCGCGCACTTCGAGCGCGGTGGGGGCGAAGGCCAGCTCCTGTTCGACATCCTGGAGCGCCCGGGCGAACGCGAGGGCGGAGACCGGTCGCTGCACAGGATCCTGGGCCATACCAGCCGAGAGGAGATGCTGGAGCGAGGCGGGCACGTCGGGCCGGTCCATCGGGGTGATCTCGTTGTTCAGCGCGCGGGTGAGCAGGTCGTGGTCGGTGTTTGCCCCACCCGGCACCCACACCGGCGATCGCCCGGCGAGGAGCGCGTACACGGTGGCCGCCAGTGAGTAGATGTCCGATGCCACGCTGCCATCCGCAGCTTCACCAGCAAGCACTTCGGGTCCGGAGAAGGCGACCGTCATTCCTTCCGCGGCTCTGACACCATCGCCGCCCTGGACACCCGCGATCCCGAAGTCGGTCAGTCCGGGTCGACCGTAGTCACTGGTCAGGATGTTGGCGGGCTTGATGTCACGGTGAAGGATCCCGGCCCGATGCGCGGTCTCCACCGCTGACGCGACCTGAACACCGACCCGTAGCACCTCCGCCACCGCAAGACGACCACCCCGGGCACGGAGGCCGAAGTGGGGCTGAGGGTAGTGCTCCATGACGATGTACGGCCTGCCGTCCGGCGCCACACCTGCCGAGTAGATGGTGACGATGTACGGGTGGGCCGAGACCTGGGCCATCAGATCGGCTTCGGCGGAGAAGTGTCGGAGGCTCTCGTCGGAGAGGTGCTCGGCACGCAGGACTTTGATGGCGACCGGCCGGTTCGGATGATGCTGCCGGTAGAGGAACACATCGGCGAACCCCCCGCCGCCGATCCCTTGCACCAGCGAGAATCCCGGGAGATCCGGCGGGTCGCTGCGCACCTCAGTCATCCTGCTCCACCTCGTACACGAAGCTGACGAGCTGGCCGAGCGAGACGACCGTTCCGATGGGGATCGGGAACGCTTCGGCCGGACGCAACTGCACGGGAGACTGGCCCGGTACCTCGACGAAGGTGTGGTTCATCGAATCGCGGTCGACGACCTGGACCTGCCAGTCCACGAGACGAACCTCGGCATGGATGCGGGACAACCGTCGCTCCGGGTCGGGCAAGCGTACGGCCCCGGCGGGCTCGCCCAGGATCGTGCTGCTCTCGGGTGGCTTGCGCCCGATGAGCAGCGGGCGGTCCAGTGGCACGAGCGGGCCGCCCTCGAAGCGGAGTCGGCCGATCACCGGGCGGGGGACGACGGCGACTGTTCGATCCGTGATCGCCCGGCGGCAGTTGCGGCAGGAGGTGGCGTAGGGGGGATTCGGGTGGCCCCTTGGGCAGTGCACGGCCTGGACGGCCACCCCGGTCGATGAGGGGGAACCTGCGACCGCACCTGTCCCACGGAGCGCGACCGCACCGATCGTGGCCTCACCCATGCCCGCCTCGTCGTCCTCAACGCTCGCGACTGCATGAGGAGCATGGATGGCAGACTCCCCGCTGGGTGGCGGTTCGGGTGTCGAGACCGACCCCGGCACCGAGGTGATGATTCCGCTGCTGCCCGGCTCCGCCCCGGCCTGACCGGACGAATCCCCCTCATCGGTCGGGGTCGACACCGCCGGGGTCGATGTGGTGGTCGCGAACGTCATCGTCGGCGCGCCCAGGGGGGGGTCGCCCAGCGGCGATCCGGGAGCTTCACCCGATGGCACGGCAGACGACCCGGTGATCGGGGCGGTCGGCGCGGGTGATCCAGTCGATTCGTCGGAACCCGTGTCATGGCGGACCGCACTCTCCTCCACGTCCCGGTAGACGGTCTCGCCGAGCAGGTGACCGAAATCCAGGACACCACCCGCTGATGACTCGGCCCCGGCTGGGGCGGTGGCACCCGAGCCCTCTGGCGACGGAGCTGAGCTCTCCCCGGTCACCGGCGGAGACGATGGCGACAAGCGGGGATGTGCAGGGGACTCGGACAGCTCGTGCCCCGTGGACTCGATGGACTCGAGGCTGACCGCAGCCTCTCGTGCGGAGTGCGGGTATGCCTGAACGGCCGACAGCACCTCGCGAAGCTCGACGAGCACCATCGACGCCGGCGCGATCCCAGCCACCAGCGCCAGGCCGGCCGTGGATGGTGAGATCTCCTCCGACGAGCCCCCATCAGCGCGAAGGACGATCCTCGCCGCATCCTCGATCAGCGCCTCGTGCCAGGTCACCGCGTGGCGGCCATCGAAGCGCCGCTCACCGCCCGACGCTTCTCCGACGACCACCTCGCTCGTCCCTCGGACGAGTACGCGCTCCCCAACAGACTCGTGGATGACGAGGGCGAACGCCGGTAGCTCACCCCCGACGGCGAACAGTGCATCAGTGAGCTCGCTCACCGCGGCGCCACTTGTCACTGCGATCGCGATGGGATGCACCCGGGCATCGTCAGGTGGGCAACAGAACAGCCCCGCTGCGTGCGGGCCAGCGATCGCCGTAGCATCCCCGATCACGTACCGGACGTGCGGGCTCATCCGGATGCCCCCGCCGGGCGAGGCTCGGTGTCGTCGTCGAGCGGGTCCACGATCGGAGCCTCCTGCGAGGGCTCGGCTCGTAACACCACGTCGACCACGATGATCGAGATGTTGTCCCGCCCGCCTGCTTCGAGTGCATCCTCGAGCAGCCGATCTGCCGCCCGCTCACGGTCGACTTCGCCGATCAGCGCTTCTTCCAGCCGGCTTCGCTCGACGGAACGGGTCAACCCATCCGACGCGACCAGGAACCGGTCGCCCAACCTGGGCTCGACCAGCCACCAGTCGATCTCGAGCATCTCATCAGCGCCGAGGGATCGGGTGATCACGTGCCGCTCAGGGTGCCCCTCCGCCTCTGCCTCGGTGATCGCGCCTTGGTCGATCAGCTCCTGAACCACCGAGTGATCACGAGTGAGTTGCACGAGTGACCCGTCGCGCAGGCGATAGGCGCGCGAATCGCCGACGTTGAACACCACCAGCTTCGCTCTACCAGGGTCAGCAGTAGGGAGCGCGACGAGTCCACAGAGGGTCGTACCCATCGAGCCTCCGCGACTGGCACCCAACGCGACGAGCCCGGCGTTGGCGTCCCGTACCGCATCGAGCACCATCGTGCGGGTCGCGGCGCGACCGTCCAAGAGCGTCCCGAGGCGTTCGACGACGAACGTGGAGGCAAGGTCGCCTGCCTCGTGGCCCCCCATGCCATCGGCCACGATGAACAATCCCGGGCGGGCGAGCACGGCATCCTGGTTGCTGGTGCGAACCAGGCCCCGGTGCGTGCGCTCCGCCCAGAGCAGCTCGAGCGCGGCCCCCCCGTCACGGGCTGCTCGGCCCGTCGTCTTGGAGGGACCTGTGATTCCCGCCATGTCGCGCAACGTGCCGCGACGCCGGCCGGGACTCACACCAACTCCTCGACGGGCCGGGCCGTGTCACCCACGAGGCCGGCCCCCTTCCCACCCGCGGCCGCGACGCTGGCGACTCCCGACGGGGCGGGCAGGTCCGACTCCGTCGCAAGGCTCGGACGCCGCCGGGAACGGCCAGGTCGCAACGACGCCAGACTCACACGAGCCAAGAACCGACGCCCGAACGGCAACCGGTCGAGGGCCGCAGCCGAGATCTCCTCGAGACGATCCCACACGTCCTGCAGGGTCTCTTCGGCAATGGGTTGCGGCCCGAACATGGCAGCATCGATCTGCTCGGCCAAGTCTCCGGCGCCAGGGAGGCGCTCATCGACAACCGACAAGGCTTCGCGGCGGGTGAGGCGACCAGGCACCGACGCGCCCAGATCTCGCGCTCGGTCACAGGTCTCGAGCCACGCGCCGTTGAGCCGCTTCGCCGGCGAGCCGTTGGTCCGTCGCCTCCTGGCTCGCATCCATTTCGCGCCCATGATCACCACCGCGATCCCTATGACGACCGAGAGCGGGATGCCGGCGACCACCGCGACCTCGGCGAGGAACCGGAGCACCGAGGCCAACGGGCCCGACGCTGGTGAGGCCTGCGGCACAGGAGACTCCGCCAGTTCCTGGCTGATGTCAGGCATCGGGAGGTAAGTCGGCGGCGGAGGTTCCTGTTGATTCAGTTCCGTCTGCCTCGGCTGCGGCTGGGGCGCATCGGGAGGTCTGCGTTCCTTGTCGGGTGTCGGATAGAACGGGACCCACCCGACGCCGTCGAACGCGATCTCAACCCAGGCGTCGACATCATCAGCGTGGACCTCGACCGTGCCGCTCCCCTTCGGTGCGAACCCCATGACGACCCGGGCAGGCAGGTCGACCGAGCGTGCGAACAACGCCATCGTGGCCGCATACTGCTCAGCGTTGCCCACCAGCCCGACCTTGTTGTCGAGGAACTGCTGGATCCGGACAAGGCTGTGCCCCGGGGGCGACTCGGACGTGGTCCCCCTCGTTTCGGTTCCTCCGTCACTGTAGTAGCCGGCTCGGAACGCTTCCTCGAGCATGGCCGCCTTCTCGTATGGCGTGGTCGCACCGGAAACGAACTGGCTCGCCCGCTGCCTGAGCTCGTCAGGCAGGTCGGGTATGGGTGGGAGCGAACCGGCGTTGGCAACGCCGCGCGTCGCAAGCTGTCCCCGCTCGGGGACGGCAGAGAGGCGGGCGTCGAGCGAGTAGCGGTCACCCTGCTGGAGACGGATCGGGACCGCCCCGCTCGCGGTGTCGCGGTTGTAGCGGAACGACGATGCGAGGCTCGCCCCCCGGTCTCCGCGGAACCTGACCGAGCGGGTGGTGCCGACGGTCGGGAGCCAGACGTCGCTTCCGTCGCTCACGACCTCGGTATCGATCGAGGCTGCCTCCCCCGGCGGAGTGGGCAAGATCGCTTCACCCACCCGCTCGAACCGTCCTGACCCGGGTGCGGTCGGTCCGCCCACGACCCACACGACACCGTCGTAGGTGTCCATCGTGGCCAGTCGCAGCCTCGCACCTTCGGGCCAACCGGTGACCCGGAACAGCACCTCGCCGGCTCGTTCCTCGAGACGATAGCGCCGGAAGGCCCCCAACGGGCTCGGCTCGTTGCGGGGGTCGAACGGGGGTTCGACCTGCTCGCGGAGCGCGAAACGGGCGGTGGGGTCGACGAACGGCAGATGGGTGCCGAACACCAGACCGATCAGGCTCACCACACCGAGCATCGCCACACCGGCCCCGAGCCGGTGCCAATGCACGGTCCCATCGGCGCTGCGCCGGGAGCGATTCGCCCGGACTGCACCCCAGCCGAGTGCGACCACGACGAACAGCGCGCCATCGAGCACGACCGATACCGGCTCGCTGGTGCCGAACGTGAAGCCCACCAGCATCGCGACGGCCGAGGGCAGGGCGGGGGCGAGGGCCCGGTCGGTGCCCCGCGCCAGGAGCATGCCGATGGACCCCGCCGAGAACCCGCAGATGTAGGGCAGCATGCCCAACCCGCCGTCGGTCCCGAGCGGAGGCGAGGTGGTGAGCGAATCGACCCAGACCTGCACCAGCGCCCGTCCCGCGGCCACGACCGAGGAAGGTGTCGGCAGCAACCTCGCCAGCGCGGCTCCCGGCACCGCCGGGCCTGCGAGCAGGAAGAAGCCCACGATCAGTGCGAACGCCACGACCAGGGGTGGGAAGCGGAATCGGATCGTGACCGCCACGATGGCGACGCCGGCAGCAGCCCCGAACACCCCGATGGCCAGGAAGGACACTCCGCCGTACGCATGCCACAGAGCGGTGAGAGCGAGAGCCGACAGCGAGACGGCTACGACTCCGTCCACGACCCCGTCGCGAGTCGAGCCACTGAGACGGAGGCGCCCCATGGTGGTCATGCCAGCGACACCGACCAGGTCAGCCGGGGCAGATCCTCGAGCGCACCCACCCGCAGGAAGGGTCCCCGCTTGGTGTTCTGCAGCACCGACACTTCTCCCATCGCAGCCTCCACGATGACCGGGCGCACACCAGACCCAAGCCGCTCGGCGGCCTGGCGCATCGCCGCCCGGTCGGCTCTCGAGCCCGAGATGAGCACCACGACACTCGCCCCCACCAGAAGGTCGCGAGCCCGAGTGGCGATGGCGACCATGTCGGAGCTGTCGGCACCCAACTCGAGGGAGGACAGCGCGTCGAGGAAGGAGGTACCCATGTGTGACGGCACCGCGCGGATGCCGGCGACACAGCTCACCTCCTGCTCGTCCGCGATGGCTCGGAGGCCGAACGAGCCGAGGCTCGACACCGCGAGCTCGAACTCGTCCACAGTCGCATAGTCCCCGCCGCGCAGTGACAACAGAAGGCCGAGGTGTGCGCGACGGGTATCGACGAACTCGCGCACCATCAGCTTGCCGTCAGGTTGGCGAGCTGTCGTGCGCCAGTGGATGTGGCGGCGATCGTCACCGATCACGTACTCACGTAGTGTGTGGAAGGCGACGTCGCTCGGCGATCGCTCGTTGGTCGTCTCCCCTTCAAGGTCGCGCCGCCAGCCCGTGGTGAGCGAGCCGACCAGCACGGTCTTGGGGTGCACGAACAGCTGCTCCTCCCCCGTATACGTGACCTCGCGGCGGACCAGACCGAGGGGGTCGCCTTGGACCGAGCGCACCGGCCCCACCGGCACGATCGAGCGGCGGGAGGTGGCGATCACCACCAGGTCGTCGTAGGAGCCCTCGGCCGCGAGAGAGGGCACGTCGTGACGAGCCACTCCCTCACCGATGCGGGTCTCGAGAGTCACCGGCATCGTGCGGCGCCCGACGATGTTGGTTGCCGTGACCTTGGTGGACGCCGGGTTCCCAACGACGACCCGGGGAGTGCCGAGCTCGAGCGCCACGCTGAGACCGGCACGGGAAGCGACCAGGAACGTCAGCCCGATCGCGAGCGAACTCGAGCACGCGACGCCCAACACCGCCAGCTCCGTCCAACCGGTCCGCCACGCGACCCCGAGGGCGACGACCCCGGTGACGGCCACGGCGCGACCGAGGGGGGTCACCGCCTCCCACACTGCCAGGCGCTGCGGCCCCGGCGCGCCCATCGCGTGGGGTCTGCTCACGCCACGCCACGCTCTGCAGGGGGAGCGACGTCGCTGAGGATCTTGTCGAGCAGCACGCTCACCGAGCTGCCGGTGAATTCGGCGTCGGGTGTGAGCAGCACACGGTGGGCCAACACCGGAGCGACGAGATCCTTCACGTCGTCAGGGATGACGTACCCCCGCCCCTGGGCGAGGGCCCACGTCTTGGCGCATCGCACCAGAGCCATGCATCCCCGAGTCGACACGCCGAGCTTGGTGACCGGGGCTCGCCGGGTCTCCTCGGCAAGCTGGCTGACGTACGCCAGCACCGCCGTGTCGACGTGCACCGCCGCCGCCATGTCCGCCATCTGCTGCACGGCGTCAGCCGTGATCAGGGGCGGGACGTTGGCGGCTCGATCGGTGATCGACGCATCGGCCAGGATGGCGATCGTCGTGTCGTGATCGGGATAGCCGAGGCTGGCACGCATCAGGAACCGGTCGAGCTGCGCCTCGGGTAGGGGGTAGACGCCCGCCTGCTCGACAGGATTCTGGGTGGCGATCACCATGAACGGCCGCCCAACGTCATGGCGCACCCCGTCCACGCTGACCCGACCCTCCTCCATCACCTCCAACAGCGCCGACTGGGTCTTCGGTGACGCCCGGTTGATCTCGTCCACCAGCACGATGGTGGCGAACACCGGGCCGGGGTGGAACTCGAACTCGCCGGTCCGCTGGTTGTAGATGGTCGCACCGGTGACGTCGGATGGCAGCAGGTCCGGGGTGAACTGGATGCGCGACCGAGTGCCCTGCACGGTGTTGGCGAGGGCTTTGGCCAGCGAGGTCTTCCCGGTGCCGGGCACATCCTCGAGCAACAGGTGCCCGCCCGACAGCAGACAGGTGAGGGCCAGCTCGACCGTTCGTCGCTTGCCGAGCAGGGCCCGCTCCACGTTCCTGGCCAGACTGTCGAACGTCTGGGCGAACCAACTGGCCTGTTCGGGTGTGATGCTCATGACTCTCCTCGTTGGTCAGGACAAGCCCGTCGCGGACGCGGCCCTGGCGCGCCGGGGCTGATCAACAGGTTCGAACCCCCGACGGTGCGTGGTCGCTGCTTTCGATGACCGCGACCGGGATCCAGTAGCCGTCAGTCAGCCTCGCCCACCAAGTCCACCACTCTTCTTTTCCGTAGTTCTTTACGTTGTAAGACGTGTCACTCTTGGCACAGGTGACCGCCACCGACGTGCCGTTCTCAAGCCAGAGCCCAGTCGGGCAATCTGGTCGTTGGATCCACCTCGGGTTGGTGGTCCCGGTCCGCTTGCACACTCCGCCCAGGATGTCGTCCTGGACGGTGCGGGTCACCCGATCGGTACTGGCACGGAAGGACTCGCACCGCGACACCCCTTGGGCGTTGGTGACGCAGAGCTGGAACGAATAGGAGCTCGAGGCGTACAGGTTCGAGGCCACGGCGACGGTCGAGCCGGCATCGCAACTGGCACTCCACCCTGCCGGTCCGTCCCCGGTGAGCGCGCACGTGCCCTGGCCGCCGCGCCAGGTCACAGCGAAGTCCTGCCTGATGCTGCTCGTGGTCGCGCTCACGCTCTGCAGCGAGATGCGAGGGTTGTTGTCCGGACGGAAGAGCGTCTCGCTGATCTGCGACGGAACGACTCCGTAGGTGTCCGTGTAACGGTTCACCCCGTGCAACCGGAAGGTGTACGAGGTCCCGAAATCGAGCGGGAACTCCGCCGAGGTGGTCGTACCGGGCAGGGTCAGCGTGCCGGTGCTGAAGCCCGGTGGCTGCGGGCTCACGGAGACCACGTAGGAGCTGACCCCCGCCGGGTCGCCGTTCGGGTTCGCTGCGGTCCAGCTCAGCGCGACCATCGCGACCTGGCCGGCGCCGGAGGTCTCCTGAGCGCGGAGGTTGCCCACCGCGCCCGGCGGGCCAGTCGGTCGCTCAGACTGGGCGACGCTCCATTCGGTGAAGGCAGGCCCGTACCACGCCCGCACCCTGATCGTGTACAGCGTGCCGTTCTGCAGGCCCGAGACGGACAGCGTTCGCGCGCTCCCGTCCGCCCACTCGGTCCGGGAGGTCGCGGTTCCACCGATCTGGAGCTCGTAGCGGTCGGCCGGGAGGTCGTTGTCCACCGGGGGTAGCCAGGCGACGTCGATCCGCTGGTCGTTGAACGTCAACGTGGGTGGTGGTGGTGCGCTGGGGACGGGTCGGAGCGCGGCCGACCACTCACTCCACTGCAACTCTTCGTACGCGGTGACGGCCCGATTCCACGCCGCGACACGGAACCGGTACGGCCGCCCGTTCTCGAGGCCGCCGACGAGGCAGGTCGTGTTCGGGCACTCTTGCATCATCCCGGTGTCGCTCTCCACCGAGTACTTCGTGATCGGGGCGCCGTTCGGGGAAGGTGCTCCCCAGCGCAGGCGGATCTGCCGTGATTCCTGCTGGCCGTCGCGCGACGGCGGCGCAGGCGCCGAAGGGCGGCCCACGACGTTGATACGAGCCGTGGCTCGGCTGGCGCGATCAGGGTCGTTCGTCGCGTCGAGCACCTGGTAGGTCAGCTCGGCCGTGCCGAAGAATCCCGCCCCGGGGCTGAACTGCACTCGTCCTCCGCCCTCGACCTGCGCCGCACCACCCTTGGCGGCGAGCACCTCGACCCGGAGGCCCCGGCCGAGGGGGTCGATGTCGTTCGACGTGAGGTCGACCGTAACAGGCTTCTCCTGCAAGGTCTCGAACGTGTCGTCCACGGCGAGGGGGGGCGGCTGATCGTGACGACCGACCCGCACGGCAATCGTTCCTCGGACGCTTTCGGTGCCGTCAGTGACGGAGAGGGTCAGCTCGGCGGTCTCGCCGCGTGCATCATCCGTGACCGTCACCGTCAGCTTGCTGGCGTCGATCGAGGCCCGGATCTTCGCCGTCTGGCCTTGCAGATCGGAGAAACCATGACGATCGCCACGGTTCGGATCTTCCACCAGTGCGTCGAGATCGACTGATCGGCTGCCGCCCGCGGGGACCTCGACCGTGGTGGCGACGAGACGCGGGGGGAAGTTCCGGCCTTCCACCTCGACCACCACACCGAACACCGCGTCCGTTGTGCCATCGAAGAGCCGAAACGCGAACCCGGCGTCGCGGCGTACATCCTGCTCAGCCGTGAAGACTGCCATCGTCTTCGAATCGTCGAGTCTCACGCTGCCGCCACGCGCCGCGAAGACTTCTGTGAGCGTCAGGCGAGTGCCGTCGAAGGCGGTGCAGTGATCGAGCACGGGCACCGTCACCGACTCCCCGGCGCGCAGCTTCACCGTCTGCAACTCGCACACCGGAGCGCGGTGCTCGAGGACCGGTACGAAGATCGCGGCCCGAGCGCTGGCGCCTCGGCCGTCGGTCACCTCGTAGACCACCACGGTGGAGGTCTCGCCTGTCCGAATGCGGACCTGCCGGTTCGGTAGGACTTCGGCCTGATCACCGCCGGACACGATCCGCACGGACAACGATTCGACACCCCCATCGGGGTCAGAATCGTTCGCCAGGACGTCCACGTCGACCTGGGCACCACGGGGTTGGGGATCGACGAAGTCGTCTCGGGCGATCGGCGGATCGTTCGCCGGGTCGGCTTCGAGGAGCACGACCACCACCCCCCGGGCCGCTCCACCGCGACCATCGGTGACCGTGTAGCTGAACCCGACCTCACCGCGCTCGCCGCTCGGCGCGTGGTACACGAGCACGCCGGCGGCGACGTCGGCCTCGACCCGCCCGGTGCGTGGGGTCGACGGCGCGTCCTTCCCGTCGACCGCCAACACCAGAGGGTCACCATCGGGATCGGTGTCGTTGGCCAGCACCGAGATCGGAACCTTCGACCCGGCACGCACCTTGGCACGGTCGGGCACCGCCACGGGATTCGAGTTGCGCCCGGGGCGTTCGATGATGACGAGCCGAACTCGACCGGTTGCCTCCGCCCCTCTCGAGTCACGCACCCTGAAGGTGAAGCTGTCAGGTCCACTGGACCCATGGTCCGCTCGGTACCGAAAGCCGTAGGAACGCACCATGGCGTGACCCTGCGCCGGGGGCTCGGTCACCGCAACGACGGACACGACGTCTCCGTCGGGGTCGAGGCCTGCCAGCGGTACCCGGATGTCCATCTCGTCACCCGCGAACACGCGAGCCACCAGCTCCGGGGGACGGGGGGGCTGGTTGGCCTGATCGGCTGGTAGGACCTGGACCCGCACCAGCCCGTCAGCCATGTTGCCCGCCGGGTCCATGGCCGTGTAGGCGAAGGTCACCGACGCCGGGCCGACCGGCGGCGCTTGGTAACGAAGCTCGTCACGCTGCACGAAGACCAGGCCCGAGCCCTCCGGGAGCTCATCCACCCGGGACACGCTCAGCCGCTCACCTTCGGGATCGAAGTCGTTCGCCAGCACTGGCACTGCGGTGACCTGGCCTGCCCGGATGGTCACCTCGTCGGTCACCGTCACCGGCGGCTGGTTCACTCCGATCTGCCGGTACGGGCGCACGACGAGGACACCGACCGCTACGGACGAGCCGTCGCTGACGGTGTAGCGGACGACCTCGGAGCGTTCGAAGCCAGCCTGCGCGATGACCCTGACGATGTGTAGCTCGAGCAGCTCGACGGAGAGCTTGGAGTCGGACTGGAGCTCGAGAGCCGACACGGCGAGCGCGTCACCATCTCGGTCGATGTCGTTGCCCACGAGATCGGTGACCGCCGGGACGCCGGCCCGCACGACGATCTCGTCGCGAACGGCCACCGGCGGATGGTTCCCCTCTGGGAGGACGGCATCGACCCGAACCCTCGCTGGGGAGGTCTTCTCCCCGTCGGTGACCGTGTAGGTGAACTGCCACGTTCCCGCCGAGCTGGGGGTGACCATGAGGTCACCATCTTCCTCCCAACGCAACTCCAGCCCGGACGGTTGCTCGACCTGTGCGAGGAGCAACCGGTCGCCGTTGGGGTCGCTGTCGTTGGCCAGAAGGTTGAACGTGGTGGGGCGGCCCACCACCGCGTCGATCCGGTCGGGACGAGCGATGGGCTCGACGTTGACCTCCTCGGGGAGCACGTCGATTTGCAACGTCGAGCTGGCCTTCTCACCCAGCTCATCCTCGACCGTGTACTCGAGGGTCTGTGTGCCGGTGAACCCGCCAGGGGCGGTGAAGCTGAGCAGCCCGTCGGCCCGCCACTGCAGCGTACCGGTACCGCCACGTACCTCGGTGAGCGTCAGGGCATCCCCGTCCGGGTCGATGTCGTTGGCCAGCACGTTGTGCTGCACCACACGTCCCGCGACGACGGTGGTGCGATCCGGGTTGGCGGTCGGGGCCCGGTTCTGGGAGAGGGGAACCACCTCGACCCTGATCTGCGCCTGTGGCGAGGGGCCTCCCTCGGTCGCCGCCAGCCGGTATCGGAGAGTGATGGGAGAGCCGGCCTCGGGTGGTGGCGTCACCTGCACCGACGTGCCGTTCTCGACGACGGCCGCGACGTCTGCGGTGGCGGTGCCCTCGACGATCTCGACCCGAGGGACTTCACAACTCGGGATCTCGTCGTTGTCGAGCACCCGCACGATCACCGGTCTACCCGGCCGTGTGCCCACCGCGTCGTCGCGCAGCACAGCGGCGCCGGCGGAGCCCTGACAATCGAGTGACACCTGCTTCGTCTCGAGCTGCTGGTCCTGCTCCTGGTCGTCCTTGTCCCGATCGAGCGCCTCGTCCCAGTTGTCGACCACGATGGGATCGTGATCGGTGAACAGCAGGTTCACGCCGTTGGCGTTGTCGTTGAGAACGACCCGTTGACGGTTGACCCGGAACGCCATGACGGCGCCGGCGCGCACTCCTTCAACGGAGTCGGTGAGCAGTGGCCGCCCCTCGCACAACTGCGCATACCGAGGCGTGCCCCGCCAGGCCCCGAACACGCATGAGCCGAGCCGCACCGGTGCTACCGGACCGCGGGTTCCACCATCGATGAGTACCCGCACATCTCGGTTGTGCAGCGACACTGCGAGCACCGCGTCGTCGACTCCGACGAGCACTTCGCCACTCGCCGGTCCGGGCTGCTGAAGGGCAAAGCCTCCATCCTGGCTCCCGGGATGGAGCTTCTTGACATCGACCTTCGGCCCATCCGGGACGGCCAACGTGCCGTCACGGCTACTCAGCACGACCGGAGTGGTACCGACGACGGTCAGCTGCACCTCGCCCACCTGTGGATCGACGCGCCGCGTCGTCGCCGTGCCACCCGGCGGCAGCACGGAGATGGAGTCGGCCCCCTCGCGGTAGGCATAGAGCGTTCCGTCCTCCCCGACCGCGCTCACCGTCACCGCGCCACGGCCCTCGTCGCCGAGTTCCAGGGAGGGTGCAGCTTTCTCCGGGTCGAGCGTCGGCAGCGCCGAGCGCGTCGTGACCCAGATGCGCCCAGTGGCGGGCTGGGTGATCGCGCCGGTAGGGCCTCTCAGCTCCACCGCGGAGCCAGCCGGCAGCTCGGTCTCCCTCCCGAGGACGGCCAGCCCAACATCGATCGCCGCCATCCTCGACGGGGCGGGGGTCGTGACAGCCACAGATTCGTCCACTTGCGAGACATCGAAGTCCCTGGACGCCACCCCGACCACCACCTCGATCTGCCCGAGCTGGGTGTTGAGTCGGCCGACTAGGCCACGCTGCCAGTTCACGACCCAAACGCCCGCGTCGTTCAGGTTCATCCGTGTCGCCCGGAAACCCTCCCAGTTGGTGGCGGCCACCACGATCGGGGTCGCGAGCACCACGACGAGCGCCACCGCGGACCATCGGGTACGTGTCAAGGTAACGAGGTGGGCCAGCAGCCCGGGGGAGGATTCAGCGCTCATGGCCTGATTCGGCATCGGCCCGCCCGCCGACGTGCCGGGGTGATGTCCGCATGCCAGCCCAAGGTTGACGAGGTTCGGTGCGCGAGCGCAACGAACACCAGCACATGTCCTCCCGCGCATGTTCGGACACAGTGGCCAGCGCCCTGCTGACGTGATGGAGCACCTCGACTCTCCGTCTGCCGGATCGGAACTAGCGAGCCAGACACAGGGCTCGAGGGCTATCGGTTCATGAGCACGGCGATGCCGGCGAGCACGACCACAGACGGCGAGACCGCCAGCAGCAACGCCCCCGTCACCACGGAGCGCTTGACCTGCACGGTCTGATCGTTCGACCAACCGGTCGTGGAGCAGGGCTCGGAAGCGGCAAGCATCGGACGCGAGCCCTTGATCAGTGCCCCACCTGCGAGAGCCAAGAGCCAGGCGGCCCCAAGGCTCATGAGGAGCTCTCGCAGCGGCCACGACAACCCCAGACCACTCGTGATCCCGTGGAGACAATTCGTGGCGGACACCAGCGCCATGAACCAGCCCACGCCACCGATGAGACCCACTGCGCCCTGCGAACGGGCGATCACGGCGAGCAGCGCCGATGCGATACAAGCCAAGGGGAACAACGTCAGAAGTAGTGCCGCTCGTAGGTCGTCCCGGAACAGCTCGTCGAGCCGTGGCCCACCGAACAGCCCCGCCGTCCCCGCAGCCACCAAGCCTCCCGAAGGCAGGGCAAGCAGTCCCACCGCCACACCCGGTCTGTGTTCGTCCGGCTTCGCTCCAAGACCGAAGAGAGCAACGAGCACCGTGAGCAAGCCAGTCCCGAGAGCGACCGTCCAACAAACGAAACCCAGGCCGGCGGTCAACTGGACATCGAAGAGCTCGAACAGGTCCCGCAGGATGGAGAGCAGTTCGAACAAGAGGAGCTGGAGCGCACAGAAGGCGATGGCCGTGCCCGCCGCCGCCCCGAGTGCGCCGCGCCGGCGGGTGACCGCCTCTGCCCCCGCTACCACCATGAACCCGCCGAGCGCCCACAGCGGCCACGTACCAGGGTCATGGAAGATAGAGCCGCTGTCGGGAGCGCCGAAGAACGGCAGGATCCCGCCGACGAGGACCAAGCTCCCGGTGGCGACGGCCAACACCCCACCGAGCTGGCACACCCAGTCACGAGACGGTCGTGCTCGTGGGGTCCGGACCGGGGGTGGCGGGAGCTGCGCGACCCGAGGCCAGCTCGCGGGTGGTGGTGGCAGACCTTCGATCGCCGTAACACCGGTCGTCGCGCTTGTTCGGTTGAGGTGCTCGATCGAGGTGACGGCCTGGTGGACCTGATCCGACCGTCCCTCGGGCCGCTCCGTCGACGTGAGCACACCGCGCGCTCGTGTCACCTCATCAAGACCGTCCTCATCAAGACATTCCTCGATCTCGAGGATCGTCCATCTCCTGCCGAGTGCGGCGGTGAGCCGTTCACGGAGATCGGCCAGAAGCGTGTCATCATCGAACGCCACCTCCATCTCCGTTCCTCCGGGGACCTGAAGGAGGCGGATCCGACAGCCGTAACCACCGAGCAGCAGACTCGCCGCCGAGTCGCCCACACCAGCATCGGAGGGGGCCGACTCGGCGTCGAAACCGAGACCGCTCAGGACTCCGACCATCTCCCCGAGACCAGCAGGGACTTGAATCCTCCAGACCGACCCTTCGGCAACCGTCACGCTGGACTCCCTCCCCCACCGTCGGGCCTCCGACCCGGTGCCCTTCCTCAGTGATCATCCGCCTGACCACCCTGCGCCACGTGGCGCCTTGTTTGCTCGGCGGCTGGATGATCCTCCCCCTGCTCGTCGATCAGAGAAACACGTGATCGGACATGTCTTTGCGGGCATGTTGCGGCACTCTGGTCTCGCCGCTTCCTCGGGACCACTCGCTCGTGTGCCACGCCGAAGGGCACGAGGACCAGGGAGCTCGGAGCCGACCGCGGCGTAGAATTATCGTGATGGCGACCTACCGCACGCCGGAGTGGCACCCCGCCTTCGAGGAGTACTGCGAGGCGATCTTCGAGCTGCGCGAGGACGACGTGGAGGTCATCCAGGCCCGGATCGCGGAGCGCCTCGAGGTGTCGCGGCCGGCGGTCTCGGAGATGATCCGCCGCCTGGAGCGGGCCGGCCTGGTGGGTGTCGACGGGGGCGCCATCCGCCTCACCGACGAGGGGCTGCAGCTCGCGGAGCGGGTGGTGCGCCGCCACCGCCTCGCCGAGCGGTTCCTCACCGACGTGCTCGGGCTGTCCTGGGCCGAGGCCCATGTCGAGGCCGGGAAGTGGGAGCACGTGATCTCCGACCGTGTCGAGGCCGCGATGACCCGGCTGCTGGGCGAGCCGACCACCTGTCCGCACGGCAATCCCATCCCCGGCACCGCCTACACCCCGCCCGCCACGGTTGCCCTCAACGAGGTCGAGGTCGGGTCGGCGTTCACCGTGTCGCGCATCCCGGAGGAGCTCGAGTTCACGCCCGGGTTGCTCGAGTTCCTCGAAGAGTCGTCTCTGCAACCCGGCATGAGCGGTGTCGTCACCGCGTCGTCGCCGGACGGCACCACCACGGTGGAGATCGACGGCAAGCACGTGGGCATCGGCTCGTTCGCCAGCGGGCGGATCCTGGTCACGACCACCTGAGTGGGTGCCCCGGGCGCTGAGCACACCGGCGGTCAGCTCACGGACCAGGTCGGGCGGGGCGCTCAATCCAGCCGGTCAGCCCGGCGCACGACCAGCAGCCAGGTCAGCAGCCCCGAGAGCGCCACCAGTACCAGCCCGGTGAGGCCCATCTGCGCGAAGTGGTTGGACTCGTTGGCGCTCCACAACCTGGTGGCGAGGGTCTGGAAGTCCGGCGGGGCCAATAACAGGGTCGCCGGGAGCTCCTTCATCGCCGACAGCAGCACCAGCCCGGCGCCCGCCGCCAGCCCCGGCAGCATCAGCGGCAGCTCGACGGTGACGAACCGCCGAACCCTCCCCGCGCCGAGCATCCGGGCTGCGTCGTCGAGGCGCCGGGGCACAGCCCCCACGGCCACCTGATCGGCGCGCATGGCCTGCGCCCCGAAGTGCACCACGTAAGCGAAGATCAGCAGCGGCACGGTCTGGTACAGGCGGGCCAACTGGCCGGACGACAGGGTCCAGAACACCAGCGCCAGCGCCACCACCAGCCCCGGCAGGGCGAAGCCGGCCACCACGAAGGCGTTGGACACGCCGCTCACCCGCGACCGGTGCCGGGTCGTGAGGTAGGCAACCGGCATCACCACCACGACCGCCACCACCGCGGCGACGAGGCTCACGCTGATGGTGTTGAACGCCGGGGCGCCGAGGGCACCGAGATCGGTGCGCAACTCGACCGTGCCGCTGCCCGGGTTGGCGAGCCCTCGCCCTGCCCAGTAGGCGAGCACCGCCACCGGCGCCAGCAGGGCCAGGCCGAGCACCGCCACCACGGCACCGGTCGCCGGCCACCGCCATCGCCCGAGGGGCACCTTCAGCGGTCGCTTCTGGCGGACCGCCTCGGTGCGGGCCCGTCGCCGGCCCGCGGCCCGCTCGGCCGCCACCACCACCAGGGCCACCACCGCCAGCACCAGGCTCAGCGGCACCGAGGTCGCCGGGTCGAGGCGGGTGGAGAAGATCTCCCTGGTGAGGGTGCCGTAGCGCATCAGCTCCACCGCACCGAAGTCGCTGATGGCGTACAGGAAGACCAGCAGTGCCCCGGCCCACACGGCACTGGCGGCCTGGGGCAAGACCACCGTGCGGAACACCGCGGGCGGGCGGCGCCCCAGCAGGCGAGCGCTCTCCTCCAGCGAGGGCGGCAGCGCGCCCAGCCGGGCGGCCACCGGCAGGTACACGTAGGGGTAGGTGAACAGGCTCAGCACCAACCACGCGCCCGGCAGGCCCGACAGCCGCGGCATGCGCACCACCCCCAGTGGGGCGAGCAGCTCCTCGACCAGCCCCCCGGGAGCGAGGGCGGCGAGGAACGCGGCCGCGCCCACGAACGAGGGGATCACGAGGGGGAGCGGCGCGAGGATGCGCCAGACCCGGCGACCCGGCACGTCGGTCCTGGTGAGCAGCCATGCCAGGCCGGTCCCGATGGCCGCGGCGGTCACGGAGACCAACACCGCCAGGATCAGGCTCCGGGCGAGAGGCTCCAGGGTGGTCGAGGAGGTGACGGTGGACCACAGGTCGGACTCGAGGTCGGTGCTCCGCCACACGAGGTAGCCGGTCGGAGCAGCGAACACCGACGCGACCCCGATGCTCACGAGGGCGAGCAACCAGGGGGCTCGCCGGGCCGCCGCCCGGGTGGCGGCCGGGGTGGATCCGGGCGACCGGGCGGCGAGCCCGAGATCGGCGGGAGCCGGGGCGGTCCCGAGCGGCTCGGCCCCCAGCGCCGTGCCGACCTCAGCGCTCGATGCCACTGTCCTTGATCATCTGGATCGTGCTGCGGAACTCCGCCCCGAGCTGGCCGAAGTCGACGGTGTCCACGTCGAGGGACGCCAGCGGCGGCAGACTCGCGGGAGGGGCCACGCCGCCTGCCAGTGGGTACTCCTGGGTCTTCTCGGCGAAGTACCGCTGGCTGTCCTCCGACAGCAGGAAGCGCACCAGCCGTTCGGCGTCGTCGGACTCGGCGCTGGTACGCAGCACGCTGGCCGCGGTGACGAGCAGCAGCGAACCGATGTCGCCGTCCGGGAAGAAGTAGTTGACGCTGGCGACGTTGGGATCCTCGGCCTGGGCCCGGACGTTGTAGTAGTGGTTCACCAGCCCCATGGGCACCTCACCCCGGCCCACCGCCGCCACGATGGCGGTGTTGTTGGCGAACACCGGCGACTGGTTGGCAGCCATGCCCCGCAGCCAGTCGGCGGTGCGCTCGTCACCGAGCTGCACCCGCATCGCACTCACGAAGTCCTGGAAGGAGCCGTTCTGCGGTGCGACCGCCACCTTGCCCTTGTAGGCGGGGTCGGTGAGGTCGAGCACCGACCGCGGCAGGGTGGCCGGGTCGACCAGGTTCTTGTTGTAGACGAGGGTCCGGACCCGCCCCGACAGGCCGACCCAGGTGCCGTCGGCTGCCCGGTACGCGGGCGCCACCTGGGAGGTGACCTCCTCGGGGAGGGGTCGAAGTCGATCGGCTCCGGCGAGGAAGCCGGTGGCCCCGGGGCTCTGCGAGATGAACACGTCGGCCGGGGACCGGTCCCCCTCCTGGTCGATCAGCAGAGCCAGGTCGGCCGAGTCGCCGTACTTGACCTCGACGGCGATACCGGTCTCGTCACGGAAGCGGTCGAGCAACGGCTGGATGAGCTCCTCGGTGCGACCGGAGTACACGACGAGCTTCGGGCGGTCACCGCCGCTGGAGCAGGCGGCACCGGCCAGCGGGACCGCGAGCAGCACCAGCGCGAGCAGCGCGGCCGGCCGGGTCGCCCGCCGTCGGCCCGCTCTCCGGGAGAACCAGATGGGGACGAGTCGCATGGACGGTAAGGGTAGATGACCCTTTGGGCAGGTGTAAAGCCCACCTAACAACCTGCCAGGGCGGATCAGGGACCCGATGGATCTGCGTGCGCCGGATAAGCGATGGTCGCCGGGCCGTCGTAGCGGACCACCACCTGATCACCTCGCGCGAAGCGGGGCGCCGATCCCTGGCGGCAGCGCAGGGTGAGCCCACCCTCCAGCCGGAGCACGTACACCGTGTCGTGCCCGTAGAACTCGACCAGCTCCACCCGGGCGAGCGACCGCGCCGCCTCCCCCTCCTCCCCCGGGTCGACCCGCAGCTCCTCCGGGCGAACCAGGACGTCGACCGGACCCGACGCCGCCTCGCGCAGCGGCACGGGCCCGAAGGAGGTCTCGGCCCGCGAGCCCCTGGCCTGACCGGGAACCAGGTTGGCCTCACCGACGAACCCGGCCACCCACCGGGTGGCCGGCGCCCGGTAGAGGTCCGCCGGCGTCGCCTGCTGCACGATCACCCCCCCGTACATGACCGCCACCTCGTCGCCGAGCACGAAGGCCTCCTCCTGGTCGTGGGTGACGAACACTGTCGTGATGCCCAGCTCGACCAGCAGGTGATGGACCTCCGTGCGGACCTGGACCCGCAGCGCGGTGTCCAGGTTGGAGAACGGTTCGTCGAGCAGCAGCACCTGCGGCTCGGGCGCGATGGCCCGGGCCAGTGCCACCCGCTGCTGCTGCCCTCCCGAGAGGGTGCCGGGCTGGCGGTCCCCCAACCCGCCGAGGCCGACCATCTCCAGCGCCGCGGCGACCCGCTGGTCGCGCTCGCGCCTGGGGCCGCGGGGCAACCCGTAGGCCACGTTGCGAGCCACCGACAGGTGCGGGAACAGCGCCCAGTCCTGGAAGACCATGCCGATGCGGCGCCGCTCCGGAGGGACGTGGACCCCTGGGCCGGTCAACACCTGATCACCCACCCGGACCGTCCCGGCGTCGGCGGTCTCCAACCCGGCGATGATCCGCAGCAGGGTGGTCTTGCCGCACCCGCTCGGCCCGAGCAGGGCCACCATGCGGCCCGGCTGGACCTCGAGGGACGCGCCGCGCAGCACCGGTGTCGAGCCGAACGACTTGTCCACGCCGGCGACCGCCACGGGTTGGGCGCCGAGTGGTCGGGTGGTGAGCGCCGGGGAGCTCACCCTCGCCACCTCACTCCCTACTCCCTCAGTGTGGAAGGCAGGGCGCGATGGTGCACGAGCGCCAGACGCTTGGTGGCCCGGGTGAGCGCGACGTACAACGCCCGCGGACCTTGCGCCTCCTCGTCCACGATCGCGGCGGGCTCCACCACCACGGTGGCATCGAGCTCGAGACCTTTGACCAGGCTCACCGGCACCACCGTGATCTGCTGGTCGAACCCGTGCCGGGTGGCGCGACCGTGCTCCAGGCCGGCCGCATCGAGGGCGTCGCTCACCTGCTCGACCAGTGACGACGGGCAGATCACCGCCACCTGTCCGGGATCGACGGCATCGAGCTCCTCGCGAGTGGCGTCGACGACGTCGCCCAGCAGCGAGGCGGGCGAGCCGGATCGGATGATGCGAGGTGGGGAGCCGTCCTCGCGGATGGACCGAGGTGGCTGCAGTTCGGGCGCGGCCTCGCGCAGCACCCGCGCGGCGAGGGCCATGTTCGGCGCGGGCAGTCGGTATCCGAGCGTGAGCTCGGCCCGGCGGGCCGGATGCTTGGCCGGCAGGTGCTCGAGGACCTCGTCCCAGCTGGCGTGCGCCCACTGCCCGGTGGCCTGCGCGATGTCGCCCACGATGGTCATCGAACCGTTCAGCGAGCGCCGCGACAGCATGCGCAACTGCATCGGCGAGAGGTCCTGCGCCTCGTCGACGACGATGTGGCCGTACGTGCGGATCTCGTCGTCGGTGGGCGCCTCACCCGCCCGCTTCCGGCGGGGGCGGGGGCCGAGCAGCTCACGGGCCTCGTCGAGCAACGGCGCGTCGTCGTGGGTGAACACGACGTGCTCGATCCGATCGGAGCGCTCGCGGTGCAGCGCGTCGATCTCCTCGTCGGTGAGCAGGCCCCGGCCGGCGCTGCGCAGCAGGGCCTTCGACCCGAACAGGTCGTGGAGCAACTGGGGAGGGGTGAGCACCGGCCACATCCACTCGAGAGCCTCCCGGACCCGCGGCTCGTGGCGGACACGCTCGCGAACCTCGGCCACGGGCAGGTTGCCCCGGCCACTGGCCGCCAGCGCCGCGAAGACCTCGGCCTCCACGAACCGGCGCGCCGGGTTGTGGCGCCGGTAGCGGCGGCGGGCCTCGTCGACGATCCGGCGGCTGGTTCTCCGGTCGAGCACCAGACGCTGCACCCCGTAGGGCACGATCAGGTCGTCGCGCAAGGGGCGTTCCCGATCGCGGATGGCCCGTGCCAGCAGCGTGGCTGCTCGCAGGTCGCCCTTGACCCGGGCGGCCACACCGGTGTCGTAGGCGTTGATGCGCACGTCGGGCACCAGATCGGCGAGCACCGCCAGCTCGACCCCGGCCTCACCGAGCGAAGGCAGGACCTGCTCGATGTAGCCGAGGAACAGGCGGTTCGGCCCGATCACGAGCACCCCCTGGCCCTCCAGCGGGAAGCGGTAGGTGTACAGGAGGTAGGCGGCCCGGTGCAGCGCCACCACCGTCTTGCCCGTGCCGGGACCGCCCTGCACCACCAGCACCCCTGGCATCTCGGCCCGGATCACCTCGTCCTGCTCGCCCTGGATGGTGGCGACGATGTCGGAGAGGCGCCCGGTGCGGGCGGTCTCGAGCGCCGAGATGAGCGCGCCGTAGCCGCTGATCCGGGCCTCACCCCCGCCCCGGTCCTCGGCCAGGCCCAGCGCGTCGAGCGCGTCACCGAACAGCTCGTCCTCGATGCCGAGCAGCTTGCGGCCCCGGGTGGCGAAGTGGCGCCTGCGCCGCAACCCCATCGGCTCCCGGCCGGTGGCCCGGTAGAAGGGCTCTGCCACGGGGGCCCGCCAGTCGACGATGACCGGCTCCTGGTCGGCGTCGGCCACCGCGATGCGACCGATGTGGTAGGTGCCCGAGTCGCCGTTGCGGGCCCCGGGCTCGAAGTCGATGCGGCCGAAGCACAGCGCGGCCTCGCCCAGATCCAGTTGCGCGAGCCGGTGGACCATCGTGTCCCAGATCACGTCGCGCTCGAAGCGGGCCTGCTCAGTGCCCCCGCGGCCCACCTCGACCATGGTCGTCATCCGGGAAGCGGCCTGGCGGGTGGCTTCGAGGCACTCGTACGCGTGGTCGATGTACGCCTGCTCAGCCTCGAGATCGGGATGAACGGTCATCTGGCTCCTGGACGGAGACGAGCCGGGACAGGGGAATCTCCAATCCTACCCGTGGCGCTCTCCTAGCGGCGGTGCTCGGGCGGCCCGTGCCCGTCGGACGGGCGGTGCGCGTGCGGGTGCTCGGTGGCCACGAGGTCCACGCCAAGGCGCTGCAGGCCGACGCCGAAGGTCTCGAGGAGCCGGTCCGCGTCGAGGACCTCCGCGGGTGGGCCGGCCGCCACCACCCGGCCGGCGAGCAGCAGTACCCGATCGGCGCGGGCAGCCTCGGCGACCTCGTGGGTGGCCACCACCACCGCTGCCCCTCGCCCCAGCTCCTCGTCGAGTGCCTGGTCGTACGCCCGGCGGCCCGCCGCGTCGACACCCGCCGTGGGCTCGTCGAGGACCAGCAGGTCGGCCCGGCGGGCGAGCACCTGCGCCAAATAGGTGCGCTGCTGCTGTCCGCCCGAGAGATCACGCAGAGGACGACCTGCCAAGGCCGCGATCCCCATTCGATCCAACGCCTCGTCGACCAGGTCCTCGTCGGTACGCCCCATCCGGCCGAGGAGGCCGTGGTTCGCGAACCGACCCATGCGCACCACATCCCGAACCCGCAGGGGCAGGACGAACGCGTTCGGGTGGAACTGGCTGAGGTACGCCAGGCGGGCCGGCTGCTGGCCAGGAGGGGCGCCCAGCACACGGAGTTGCCCGGCGAGCGGTTCGATCAAGCCCACGAGGGTCTTGAGCAAGGTCGACTTGCCAGAACCGTTCGTGCCCACCAGTGCCAGTAGCTCGCCAGGGGCGACTCGCAGGTCGAGCCCGTCGATGACCGGGGTGGCCCCGTAGCCGATGGTGAGCCCGTGGGCCTCGACCGCCGGGGTGGCCGGGACGGCGGTCATGATCCGCCTGCCGCCACGGTCGTCGCCGGCCGGGCCCTCGGGCGCGCCAGCCACGCCCCTCTCACACCGGTGGCGGCCAGCACCGCGAAGAAGGTGCCGACCGCGCACAGCACCACCGCGGCCCCGCCGGCGACGTCCCAGTGGTAGCTCACCAGCAGCCCGGCGTACACGGAGCCGACCCCGATCGCGGTGGCCCACGCCACCATCGGCCCGATGCGATGGGCGAGCAGCGCCCCGGTGCCGGCCGGCGCCAGCAGCATGCCGAACACCAGCAAGGTGCCCACGGTCTGGAACGACACCACCACCGTCACCGCGATGAGCCCCAGCATCACGTGGTGGTACCGGCTGGAGCGGAACCCGGAGACCTCGGCCTGGTCGGGGTCGAAGCTGAGCAGCAAGAAGGGGCGAGCGCACACCAGCGCCACCACCACGACCGCGCCGGTGGCGGCCGCCTGCACCCACAGGTCGGCCACCGCCACGCCGAAGACCTCCCCGAAGAGGATGTTCACGATGTCCCCGGTGAAGGTCCGGCTGTGCGACACCATCACCACCCCCAGGGCGAGCATCCCGACGAACAGCAGACCGATCGCGGTGTCCGACGAGAGGCGTGAGTGGCGGGTCACCACACTGACCCCGGCGATCATGGCGATGGCTCCCGCGAGCGCCCCGATCAGGCCCGGCCATCCGAGCAGCAGAGCGGCTGCCACACCGGGGAGCACCCCGTGGGCCAGGGCGTCACCGATGAATGCCAGCCCTCGTAACACGACGAAGGTGCCGACCACCGCGCAGGCCACGGCCACCAGCACCCCGGCCAGCAACGCGCGCTGCATGAACTCGTTGCTGGTGAACGGATCGACGAACCAGCTCACGGTCCGCTCGGCCCATCAGTGAGACCGGATGCCACCCGGTGGGCGATCTCACGCATCATCGTGAAGTAAGAACCGTCCGGTGGCAAGGTGTGCGTCGGCAGCTCCACCAGCTTCGTGCCGGTCTCCGAGGCCACGGTCCGAGCGACGTCCGGCGGGGTGCCGGTCTCGGTGAAGACCGCCCGGACCCCCAGCCGGCGGATGAGCTCGGTGAGCTGGGCGAGACCCGCGGCGGTGGGTGCCGCCTGCGTGCCACCGGAAGGGATCACCGCCCCGACGAGTTCGAAGCCGTACCGGCGGGCGAAGTACCCCATCGACTCGTGTCCGGTGACCAGCAGTCGCTGGTCCGGGGGCACCACCTCGAGGATCGAGCGGATCTCCGTATCGAGGTCGCCGAGCCGCTGTTCGAGCGCTGCAGCCCGGGCGCCGAGGTCGAGCCCAACATCGGTCCGAACGGTCTCGGCCAGTGCGGCAACGACCTGCTTGATCGCCACTGGGTCGAGCCAGACATGCGGATCAGGCGCACCAGGTGCGTGCTCCTCGTCTTCCTCCCCCGAGGCGATCTCACCCTCGTCGAACGGGCGCACATCGATGTGGTCGGTGGCCCGGAACACCGGGACGTCCCGGGCCTCGGCCACGGCGATCGCGTCGTCGAGACTCTCTTCGAGGCCGAGGCCGTTGATCACGATGAGATCGGCCGAGTCGAGCTCGGAGGCGTCCCGAGCGGACGGGCGGTAGTCGTGTGGATCGATTCCCGGTCCCATCAGGACCGTGACCTCGGCCTGGTCGCCGACGAGGTCGGAGACGACCGAACCGAGCACGGGAAAGCTCACCACCAACCGAGGTCGCCCGCTCGACGCCGAGGTGGCACCACCCCCATCGGAGCCGCATGCCACCGCGGCGACGAGCAGGGTGGTGACCGCGAGGGCGGCGGCGAGCGTCGTGACGCCGCGGCGGCGCCTCGCCCCTCGGGTCATCACATCCGTCGAACCTCGTCGCACGCCGGGCTCCTCATCGGTGTCCTGCCGGCGGTCTGCCGGTGACGAATCAAGAACGATTCTCACTATACTGAGAAGTGTTCTCAGATAGCTACTCGGCGACGGTGGCGTCCCAGGTTTGGTGTAGCAGCGGCTGGGGCGCAGGCTCCGATGGTCATGTTACGCGGCGGGTGTGACGGCTTGGCCGGGCTGGTCGTCGATGGTGTCGGCGGAGCTGTCGAGCTGATGGCGGAGCTCGGTGAGGTGGCGGGTGATGGCGGGTGTGTAGGTGAGGCCGCGCCAGCCGCGTGAGGCACGGTCGAGCACGGCCCACACGAGCGACAGGCACGATGCCTCGCCGGGGAGCCGGCCGATGACCTTGAC